>DASTQG010000335.1:0-17713 GCA_035761885.1 Steroidobacteraceae bacterium
CTGGAGCTGTGGAAGCCGGAGAACGACGAGACGTTCATCAACACGGCGAACCAGGTCGAAGTGCGCCTGCGCGTGGAGCCGGACCTGCAGCCCGGGCATTCGATCTGGATCTATCTCGACGGCAAGCGCGTCGACGGTCTGCCGCCGGCGGGCGAGACGTTCACGCTGACCGAGGTCTGGCGGGGCACGCACACGCTCAACGCGATCGTCACGGATCGCGGCGGCCAGCCCCTGATCCGCAGCCAGACGGTCACGTTCCACGTGCAGCAGAACAACATCAACTCGCCGCAGCGGGCGAATCAGGCACCGCCACCGCGTCCCACGCCGCGCCCGATCGGCGGCCGTCCGGGCGGTTGACGTCTCCACTGTCGACCCGCCGTGCGCCCTTGCGCGCCGCGGCTTGCGTGCGGCCGTGTCATGGCGGTTGAAGTCTCGCGTGTCTTTGCCACTCCCAACCTGGACGCGCAGGAGCTGCTCGACGCTCTCAGCACGGGCGTGATCGTGCTCGGCGACGAGCTGCGCATCCTCTCGATCAACTCCGCTGCGCAGAGCCTGCTCGGCATGAGCCACAACCAGGTTCGCGGCCGCGCGCTCGCGGACCTGCTGCGCGCTCCGCCGGAGTTCCACCAGACATTGACGCGCGCGCTGTTGCAGGGTGAGCCCTGCGCGCTGCGCGAAGTAGCGATCCAGCCGCTGCTCGGCAGCGCCGAGGAACGCATCGCCGACGTGTTCGCAACTCCCCTGGAAGCGCCGCACCCCGCGCGCCGCCTGCTGGTGGAAGTGAGCGATGCGACGCAGCGGCATCGCATCAGCCGCGAGACCGCGCTGCTCGCGCAGCTCGGCGGCAGCCGCCTCATGGTTCGCAAGCTCGCGCACGAGATCAAGAATCCGCTCGGCGGCCTGCGCGGCGCGGCGCAGCTCCTGGAGCGCCAGCTCAAGGACGACTCGATGCGCGAGTACACCGAGGTGATCATCAGCGAAGCCGACCGGCTCGCCGCGCTCGTGGACTCGATGCTCGGGCCCGTGCGCGCGCCGAACAAGGAACCGCTCAACGTGCACGAGCTGTGCGAGCACGTGTATCACCTCATGCGCAGCGAAGCGCCGGCGGGCGTGCTGATCGAGCGCGACTACGACCCGAGCCTGCCGAATACAGCCCTCGACCGGCACCAGATCGTCCAGGCGCTGCTCAATCTCGGCCGCAACGCGTTGCAGGCGGTGGGCGCGCGAGGTCGCATCGTGTTGCGCACGCGCGTGCTGGTCGGCCAGAGCATCGGTTCAGTGAGGCACCGCCTGGTCGCCAGCGTCCAGGTCGAGGACGACGGTCCGGGTGTGGCGCCGGAGTTGCGTGACACGCTCTTCTATCCGCTCGTGACGGGACGTCAGGAAGGCACTGGCCTGGGGCTCGCGGTCGCGCAGGAGCTCGTGACGCGGCACGGCGGCTTGATCGAATTCGACAGCGCGCCCGGGCGCACGCAATTCACCATCCTGCTGCCCATCGAGAACGGTCATGGCTGACGCACGCGCCCTCAACGTCTGGCTCGTCGACGACGACGCCTCGATCCGCTGGGTGCTCGAGCGTGCGCTCAAGCAGAGCGGCATGCATGCCAAGGCTTTCGAGCAGGCCGACGGCGTGCTCGACGCCCTGCGCCTGGAAGCGCCTGACGTGCTGATCACCGACATCCGAATGCCGGGACGCAGCGGCCTGGAACTGTTGCAGCAGATTCGCGGCGCCCGCCCTCGTCTCCCCGTCATCGTGATGACGGCGCACTCGGACCTCGACAGCACGGTTGCCGCGTACAAGGGCGGCGCGTTCGAATACCTGCCCAAGCCGTTCGACATCGATCATGCGCTCGACCTCGTGCGGCGCGCTGCGCACCAGGGCGCGCAGGCCGCCAGCGCGGAACCGGAGCTGCGCCAGATTCCGGAGATTCTCGGCCAGGCGCAGGCGATGCAGCAGGTGTTCCGCGCCATCGGTCGGCTGTCGCGCTCGAGCATGACCGTGCTGATCACAGGCGAGTCCGGAACCGGCAAGGAACTTGTGGCGCGCGCGCTGCACCGTCACAGCCCGCGTTCGGGCGGTCCGTTCATTGCGCTCAACACCTCCGCTTTCACCGCCGAGCTGCTCGAATCTGAGCTCTTCGGCCACGAGAAGGGCGCTTTCACGGGCGCCGACGCGCTGCGACGCGGACGTTTCGAGCAGGCCGACGGTGGCACGCTGTTCCTCGACGAGATCGGCGACATGTCGCCGGCGTTGCAGACGCGGCTGCTGCGCGTACTCGCCGAAGGCGAGTTCTATCGTGTCGGCGGCCAGACCCCGATCAAGGTCGACGTGCGGGTGATCGCGGCCACGCACCAGGACCTGGAAAGCCGCGTGGCGAGCGGCGCGTTTCGCGAAGATCTGCTGCATCGGCTGAACGTCATCCGCATCGGGATTCCGCCGCTGCGCGAGCGGCGCGAGGACATTCCCGAGCTGCTGCGTCACTATCTCGTGCTTGCCGCGCAGGAGCTCGGCGTGGAGGCGAAGTCGCTCTCGGCGGCGGCCGAGCAACTCATGGTCGCGAGCGACTGGCCGGGCAACGTGCGTCAGCTGGTCAATGCCTGCCGGCGCCTGACGGCGCTTGCGCCGGGGCGCGAGATCAAGGCGGGCGACATTCCCGCGGATCTGGGTGGCGCATCCACTGCGGGGGCGATCTCGGGAGACTGGACGCACCTGCTGGCCGACTGGGCGGGACGCCAGCTCGACTCCGGTTCACGTCGCCTGCTCGACGAAGCGCTGCCCCAGTTCGAGCGCACACTGATCCGCTCGGCACTCGCGCGCTCCGGCGGGCGTCGGCAGGACGCCGCGAAACTGCTCGGCTGGGGCCGCAACACCCTCACGCGCAAGATGCGCGAGCTGGACATGGACGACTGACTCCCCCGCTATAATCGACCGCTCGTCTCCCGACGGTTGAAACCGCATGATCGAGCCTGAGCGCCTTCTGGGAATGGAATTCCTCGGTAACACCGTGCTCAGCTGGCTGTTCGCCGCAGCGGCATTCTTCGTCACCTTCACCGTACTGCCGCTGGTGCGCGGTTACCTCAGCGCGATGCGCAAGCGCAAGCCGGTCCACGAGCACATGGCCATCGACCTTGCGCTCGTGCTGGCTTCGCGTACCACGCGCCTGTTCCTGCTGGCGGTCGCGATCTGGGTCGGCTCGCTTCCGCTGCAGCTGCCCGATCGCGTCGAGAAGATCGAAAACGGCGCGATGCTGGTGGTGTTGTGGATCCAGATCGGGCTGTGGGCTGTGGCGGCCGTGAGGTTCTTCCTCGACCGCCGCAGGGGCGTCCAGGCCGACAAGGGCCTCGCCGGTTCCTTCGACATCATCCTGTTCGTGCTGCGCCTGGTCATCTGGACGCTGGTCCTGCTGTTCGCGCTGGACAACCTCGGCGTCGAGGTGACGGCGCTCATCGCGGGCCTGGGCATCGGCGGCATCGCCGTCGCGCTCGCCGTCCAGAACGTGCTCGGAGACCTGTTCGCGTCGCTTTCCATCACGCTCGACAAGCCCTTCGTGGTCGGCGACTTCCTTGTCATCGACAAGGACATGGGCACGGTGGAGCGCATCGGCGTGAAGAGCACGCGGCTGCGCAGTCTGGATGGCGAGCAGATCATCGTCTCCAACGCCGACCTGCTGAAGTCGCGCCTGCACAACTTCGGGCGCATGTACGAGCGGCGCGTGGCATTCACCGTCTCGGTGCGCTACGAGACTCCCCTCGAGACCATGAAGGAGATTCCCCAGCTCCTCGCCGGCATCGTGCGCGAGCAGCAGAAGGTGCGTTTCGACCGCAGCCACTTCGCGCGCTACGGCGATTTCGCGCTGCTGTTCGAGGTGGTCTACGTCGTGCTGTCGCCGGACTTCAACCTCTACATGGACATCCAGCAGGCGATCAACCTGCGCATCTTCGAGGAGTTCGGCAAGCGCAACATCGTGTTCTCGTATCGCGAGCGTCAGCCCGCGCCGCTGCGTGGGGACAAGGAGTGAACCACACAGAGCACAGAGCACACAGAGAGAAAGACAGAGAAAAATATCGCGAGCGAAAGAAGAGGTTTCATCCTCTTCACCATGAATCTTCTTCTCTGTGTGCTCTGCGAGTTCTGTGGTTCATTTCCTCTTCACCCCGCCAGCGGGGTGTCCTGCGTGTCCTTGCCGGTGCGCAGCGAGCCCACCAGCTCGCGCACGTTCTTCATTCCATGCTCGCGCAGGTAGCCGGCGATACCCGCGTTGATCTTCTTGCAGATCAGCGGGTCGTAGAACAGCGCGGTGCCGACGCCGACGGCGCTCGCGCCCGCGATCATGAACTCGATCGCATCCGTGGGCGTGGTGATGCCGCCCTGCCCGATGATCGGAATGTTCTTCGGCCCGGCGACTTCGTACACCTGGTGCACCTTCAGCAGTGCGATCGGCTTGATCGCGGCGCCCGAGAGGCCTCCCTGGATGTTGCCGATCACCGGCCGGCGCGTGCGCGCGTCGATCGCCATGCCCATGATGGTGTTGATCACCGCGAGCGCATCGCTGCCCGCCTCGATGCAGCGGCGCGCGTTCTCGCGGATGTCGGTCTGGTTCGGGGACAGCTTGGTGATGATCGGCTTCTTCGTCTCGCGCCGGCACGCCTCCACCACGCGCGCCGACATCTCCGGGTAGTTGCCGAACGCGACGCCGCCCTCCTTCACGTTCGGGCAGGAGATGTTGATCTCGATCGCATCGATCGGCGAATCCTCGAAGCGCCGCGTGACTTCGGCGTATTCCTCGATGGTCGAGCCGCAGACGTTGGCGATGAAACGCGTCTCGCTGAAATCGAGCGTGGGCAGGATGTGCGAGACGACGTGCGCGACACCCGGATTCTGCAGTCCGATCGCGTTGAGCATGCCCATCGGCGTTTCGCACACGCGGTGCGGCGGATTTCCCAGGCGCGGTGCCAGCGTGGTGCCCTTGAGCACGAGCGCGCCCGCGTCGCGATTGGAGAAGCCCTCCACCCGCGTGTACTCTTCACCGAACCCGACGCAGCCCGACAGCAGCACGATCGGCGAGTCGAAATGCATTGCGCAGAATTCGAAGGCGAGCGAAGCGTCGGCTGACATGCACGTCATTCTATGCGAGCCGGAGATTCCGCCCAACACCGGCAACGTCATCCGGCTGTGCGCGAACGCGGGCGCGACGCTGCACCTGGTGCAACCGCTCGGCTTCGATCTTGACGAGCGCAGCGTGCGGCGTGCCGGCCTCGACTATCACGAGCTCGCGCAGGTGCGCGTACATGCGAGCTTCGAGGCGTGTCACGCGGCGCTCGGCGCGGCGCGGATCTTCGCGATCGAGACCCACGGTGCGCGCCTGTACACCGAAGTGCAGTACCGAGCCGACGATGCGTTGTTGTTCGGCTCGGAGACACGCGGCCTGAGGCGCGAGGTGCTGGAGCGGATCGGCTCGCAGAACGTGCTGAGGATTCCAATGCTGCGCGGTAATCGCAGCCTCAACCTGTCCAACGCAGCCGCGCTCGTGCTGTTCGAGGCGTGGCGCCAGCTCGGCTTCCCGGGAGCCTGAGCGCCTCTCAGGGCACTCGGGCGGGATCGGTTTCGGGTCGGATGGCGCGGGCCATCAGCTCGCGCACCGCATCGCGTACGTCCAGGCCGTGATACAGGACGCGATACGTTGCCTCGCAGAGCGGCATCTCCACGCCGGCGCGTTGCGCGACGTCGTGTACCGCGCTTGCGGCGTGGTAACCCTCGACCACCTGCTGAATCTCGGCGAGCGCCCGGTCGACCGGCTTGCCGGCGGCGAGCGCGAGGCCGAAGCGCCGGTTGCGCGACTGGTTGTCCGTGCACGTGAGCACGAGGTCGCCGAGCCCGGCGAGGCCCATGAAGGTCTCGCGCTGCGCGCCGAGCGCCTCGCCCAGTCGCGTCATCTCGGCGAGGCCGCGGGTGATCAGTGCGATGCGCGTGTTGGCGCCGAAGCCCATGCCGTCGGCGATGCCGGCACCGATCGCGAGCACGTTCTTCACCGCGCCGCCCACTTCCACGCCCACGATGTCGTTCGAGATGTAGGCGCGGAAGTTCTCGCCGGAGATGCCCCGCGCGATCGCAGCCGCGAAGGACGCGTCGGGTGATGCCACCGCGATCGCTGTGGGCAAGCCCGCGCCGACTTCCTTTGCAAACGTCGGGCCCGACAGCACGGCGATCGGCCAATCGGCTCCCAGCACATCGCGCACGACCTGGTGAGGCAGCTTGCCGGTGCGCTGCTCGAAGCCCTTGGTCGCCCAGACGAGGCGCATGCCCGGCTTGAGCAGGGGCCGTAGCTGCTCGAGCAATGACCTGAAGGCGTGGCTCGGTACCGCGATCAGGACGTCGCGCGCACCGCTGAGTGCCGCCTCGAGCCGAGGCTCGAGGCTGACGGCCGGTGGCAGCGGCGAATCGGGAAGGTAGCGGCGATTGACGCGCTCGCGCGCCATCTCGCCCAGCAGCACGGCATCGCGAGCCCACAGGCGCACCGGCCTGCGCGTGCGGGCGAACTGGATCGCGAGAGCCGTGCCCCAGGAGCCGGCGCCCAGGACGGCGATCGGTTCGCTGGTAACGGGCTGCTGGGACATCGCACTCTCGCGGAGCGCGCCAGGCTCGTCAGTTGACCGCAGCTGCCTGCTGCGCCTGCGCCTGGGCAGCGGCTTGCGCCATCGAGCGCTCGAACAGCGCCTCGAAATTCACCGGCGGCAGCAGGAACTGCGGGAAGCCGCCCTGCGTCACCAGCTCCGAGCACGCGGCGCGCGCATACGGGAACAGCACACCGGGGCAAACGCTGCCGACGATGCGCTTGAGGTCGTCCGGGCTGCAGTTGCGCACCAGGAACAGGCCAGCCTGCTTCAGCTCCACGAGGTACGCGACCTTGTCACCGATCTTCGCTTCGACGGTGACCGTGAGCACGACTTCACGCAGCTCAGGCGATACCTCGCTGCTCGTGGTGTTCAGGTTCAGCGCGAACTTCGGGTTCCACTCGTTGGCCGGGATACGCGGGCCGTTCGGCGCCTCGTACGAGCAGTCCTTCAGGTAGATCTGTTGCAGCACGAGCTGCGGCATTTCGGCGCCGGCAGCGGCAGGCGCCGCGGGCGTGGCATTCTCGGTCATGGGCTCTCCTTCAACATGGATTCCAGCTCGCCCGACTGGTCGAGCGATCTCAGCTCGTCGTAGCCCCCGATGTGCCGGGAGCCGATGAAAATCTGCGGCACGGTGCGCCGGCCGGTGCGCTCGATCATCTCGGCGCGCGCCTCGGCGTCGTCCGTGTCGACCTCGCGAAACGCCGCGCCCTTGCTCTGGAGCAGTGCGCGCGCCCGCGCGCAGAAACCGCACCACCCCGTGGCGTACATGACGACTTCGACACTCATCGTGCGCGGTCAGGCCTTCGAGGCTGCCTTGCCGCGCACCAGGGGCAGGTTCTCCTGGCGCCAGGCGCCGAGCCCGCCGCGCAGGTTGAACACCTTGCCGAAGCCGAGTTTCGCCAGCTCGCGCGCCGCGCTGCCCGCCTGCATGCCGGTGTCGCAACACAGGATCACCGGCTTTTCCTTGTACTTCTTCAGCTGCTCGGCGCTTGCGGCGAGCTCCGCCGGTGCGATGTTGCGCGCCTCGCCGATGTGCCCCGCGTCGAACTGCTCGCGCGAGCGCACGTCGATCACCAACCCGCCCTGGTTCATGAGGCGAATCGCCTCGGTCGGGGCGATGGCGGCGAAGTCTTGAATCCGCGCACGCATCTCGGACACGATCAGCAACGCGAGTACCCCCACGGCCGCCGCGACCAGGTAGGGATGATTGCCGACATATTCCAGCAGTTGCTGCATGCGAACCTTCGAAAAAAGGCCGCGAGTATAGCAGTGCCGGCCCGTCCTTACTCCTGGGCCTGGGGCTCCATCGTCCTGACAGCGATCCTCGCCTGTACCCCGGCTCGGGCCGCGGACGAGGCTGGGACGGAAGCGGACCTGAAGAAGGTGCGCGGCGAGATCGCGGAGCTGCAGAAAGCCATACGCAAGACCACCGCCGAGCGGGACAGCCTCGCGGCGCGCCTGCGCGATGCCGAGGTGTCGGTGGCCGAAGGGCGACGCAAGCTCGATCAGGCGCGGACCGAACGGGCGGCGAGCGAGAAACGGCGAGCGCAACTGGAACGTGAGCGTGAGCGCAGCCAGCAGGCGCTGGATGCGGAGCGGGCGGCCCTGAGCGGTCAATTGCGCGCCGCTTACACCATCGGCCGGCAGGAAGAGATCAAGCTCCTGCTCAACCAGCAGGACCCCGCGCAGGTCGGCCGCATGTTCGCTTATTACGGCTACTTCGGCAGGGCGCGCGCCGTGCAGATCGAGCGCATCCGCACGGAGCTGGCGCGCATCGCCGAGCTCGCAGCGGCGGTGGAGGAGCAGACGCAGCAGCTCGCCGCGCTCGAGCAGAGCATTCGCAGCGAGCTTGCCGCGCTCCAGGACGCGCGGCGCGAGCGCGGACGCGTGCTGAACGAGGTGGATGCGAAGCTCAAGGGGCGCCAGGCGTCGCTGACCAAACTGCAGCGCGAGGCCTCCACGCTCGAGAAACTGCTCGCGGATCTCAAGCGCGTGATGAGCGATTTTCCGCTCAACGCGGACGAGCCGTTCGAGAAGGCGAAGGGCAAGCTTTCCTGGCCCCTGAGCGGGCGCCTGGTCGCTGACTTCGGCCAGCGCCGGGCCGGCGCAATGACCTGGAACGGCGTGCTGCTCGCCGCCGAGCGAGGAACGCGCGTGCGCGCCGTCTACTCGGGCCGCGTGATCTACGCTGACTGGCTGCCGGGCCTGGGCCTGCTCACGATCCTCGAGCACAGCGGCGGCTATCTGACGCTGTATGGTCACAACGACCAGCTGTTCAAATCCGTCGGCGACTGGGTCTCGCCGGGCGATGTCATCGCCGCCGCGGGCGATTCGGGCGGCCGGGAGCGGCCGGAGCTGTACTTCGAGATCCGCAAGGGCTCGCGCCCCCTGAATCCGCACCAATGGATCAAGAAACCGCTCCCCAGACGGTGAAATCGGCGCCGTTTGTGAACCGTGTCGCGTGCCCGCGCCGCGGCCTGTGAACCCGGTCCGAAACGGGGCCGACAGCAGTGCCGCAGGGCCGCCGAGCGCGTTGCAATGCGCGCAGCGAAAGCCCTGTTTTCTCCGGCTAATTCTGTCGAATCGCCAACCCCGTCAAAGACCTGAAATCGCGTCTGGCGGAAGGTACACCCCTGTCAAAGAACAGGTCGCGCCCAGAACGCAACCGCCCATGAGCGTGCAAGCCCACAACACAGCCCCGACAGGGCTGGGCAAGTCTCTCGAGCCGTACGGTCAGCTCATCCGCATGCTGTTGCCTCGTGCGATCAGCATCGACATCTTCGACGCGCAGGGCCACGAGTGCTGGTCGAGCAGCGACGTGGAAAGCGCGGACCTGCAACCGCTCGTGCAGCGCGCCCGTGCGGCGCAGGCAGGCTGCGAGGAAGGTCTGTTCGCGGAGATCGACGAGGACACGCCGGTCTACCTGTTCCGGCTGTGCGATGAGGCCGGCGACCTGCTTGCCATCCTCGCCGTCACCTGCCACGGCGACGGCCTCACTGCGCGCCCGTGGTCCTTCGTGCACAGCCTGCTGCGTCCCGCGCTCGAATGCCTGCAGCGCGACCTGCTCGCCCAGGAGAGCATCGGTGAGCTGAGCCGCAGCCTCGAAACCCGCGACAAGGACCTCGACCTGCTGCTCGCGATCACCGCCGACAATGCGCCGGACAGCGATGCGAACGGCGACGACACCGACGAGTTGCGCTGGATCGTCCAGCGCAGCATCGACCACCTGAACTGCCTGTTCGGAGCGCTGGTGATTCCGGAGAAGGGCATCGCCATCTGCCGCGCCGCGCGCGGCGTGAACCCCGCGCAGAGCGCCGAGGTACTCACGCGCACGCACCGCCACCTGCTCACCTGGGCGCGCCTGCAAGGCAAGACACTGGTGGTCAACAAGGTCGCGCCGGCCGGCGGGGAGGCTCTGCCCTACAAGATCCTTTCCTGCCCGGTGCGCCAGAGCTCGAACCGCGTGGTGGGCTTCTTCGCGCTGTTTCGCACCGAGGACATGGGCGATTTCGATCATCGGCACACGCGGATCGCGCGGCTCCTGTCGCGCAAGACCGCCTCGGTCCTGCAGGCCAACTACGACGGTGCCACGGGACTGCTGACGCGTGGCGCCTTCGAACGGCATGCCCAGGCCGGCATCGCGCGCGCGGGCGGTCACGAGCACTGCGTGCTGTACATCGACATCGACCAGATGCACCTGATCAACGAGAACTTCGGCATGCCGGTGGGCGACGAAGTGATCGCGCGGGTCGCCGATCTGGCGCGCCGCACGCCGGTCTCGCGCGCGGTCGCGGCGCGCATCTCCGGCGACCGCTTCGCCCTGCTGCTGCCCGATTGCGATCTGGAAGACGCCGCGGGCGTCGCTCGCCGCCTGTGCGACTCGGTGCGCGCCGCGCCCGAAGCGCAGCCCGACGGCGAAAACCCCGAGGTTTCGGTGAGCATCGGCGTGGCCAACCTGTCCGGCTCGCGCTCGCGCCTGGCGCATGCGCTCGCGGCCGCGGAGGTGGCGTGCAAGGCCGCCAAGGATCGCGGGCGCGATCGCGTGGAGGTGTACCAGGCCGCGGACGTGAGCATCATCCGCCGCCACACCGACATCAACGTCGCCGCCCAGTTGCGCGACGCCCTGCGGGCCAACCAGTTTCGACTGGACCTGCAGCCGATCCTGCCGCTGCAGGGCGGCAGTAACAAGGACCCGCATTTCGAAGTCCTGCTGCGCATGATCGGTTCCGACGGCGGCAGCATCGCGCCGGAGAAATTCCTGTCGGCCGCCGCGCGCTACCAGCTGATGCCGGCGATCGATCGCTGGGTAGTGGAGCACGCGCTCGGCACGCTCGCCGAGAACCGCGGCCTGCTGCGCCAGCACTCGGCCTGCTTCACCATCAACATCGCGGGCCCCTCGATCGCGCAGCCCGATTTCCTCGACTACGTCCAGAGCCAGATCCGCGCGAGTGGCCTGCCCGCCGACCTGTTCTGCTTCGAGCTCACCGAGACCGCCGCGGTCGCCAACATGGGACGGGCCGAGGCGTTCATGCAGCAGCTGCGGAACTTCGGTTGCACCTTCGCACTCGACGATTTCGGTACCGGCTTCAGCTCGCTCGCCTACCTCAAGGCGCTGCCGGTCACGCTCCTGAAGATCGACGGCAGCTTCGTGCGCGACGTGATCCTGGACTCGCGCTCGCAGTCGATGGTGCGGGCCATCGCGCAGCTCGCCAAGACGATGTGCATGGAGACGGTGGCGGAGTACGTCGAGACCGACGAGATCCGCCGGCGCGTGGCCGCGCTCGGCGTCGATTACGGGCAGGGATTCTGCCTCGGCAGGCCGCAGCCCATCGTCGACGTGCTGCGCGACCTGCCCGTCTTCGAGGCCTTTTCGCGCTCGCCGCAGCGTGACCCGTCGAGCGAAGCGCAGATGGTGGCCGCGATGGCGGCCGGTTGAGACGATTTTCTGGTGATCGCGTCACGCGGGATTAGGGAGAATCCTGATTTACCGCCCAAGGTTGCGGGCGACATAGTGGGTGAGTTCGAGGCGGGTAATACCGCCCCCAACATTGGCTGCGGCTGCTCAAACGGCCGCGGCGCGAGCGGCAAAGCTCGGGAGTGGCCCTAATGTCGATCAAGGTTCCGACCGTCCTCGCACTCGCCGTCGGCGTGGCCCTGGGCGTCTCGCTGTCCCTGAGCCGCGGCGTTCTGGCCGACCGCGAGAGCCCGCGCGACCAGAAAGAGTCCCTCCCCTGGGAAGATGCGCGCCTGCTGGCCGAGGTGCTCGAGCGCGTGAAGCGCGACTACGTCGAGCGGGTGGACGATCACGCTCTGATGGAGAACGCCGTGCGCGGCATGCTGTCGGCGCTCGATCCGCATTCCGCCTTCCTCGACAACAACGAATACGACGAGATCCGCGTGAGCACCACCGGCGCCTATTCCGGCGTCGGCATCGAAGTGATGCTGGAGAGCGACGTCGTCAAGGTGGTCGCAGCGATGGAGGGCACGCCCGCGGCACGCGCCGGCATCAGGGCCGGTGACATCATCACGGCCATCGACGGCATGCGGGTGGACACGACGGGTCTCACGGACGCCATCAACCGCATGCGTGGCAAGGCAGGCACCTCGGTGCGCGTCGAGGTCACGCGCACGGATGCGCCGGCCCCGATCGAGTTCGTGCTCGAGCGCTCCAACGTGCAGGTGCACAGCGTCAAGCACGAGCTGCTGGAGCCCGGCTTCGGTTACGTACGCATCACGCACTTCAGCGAGACCACCGGCGCGGACCTGAACAAGTCGATCGAGGCGCTGCGCGAAGCGAGCCCGGACGGCATCCGCGGCCTGGTGCTCGACCTGCGCAACAATCCGGGCGGCGTGCTCGAAGCGGCCGTCACGGTGTCGGACGCATTCCTGAACGATGGCGTCATCGTGACGGCGAGCGGCCGGGCGCCCGATTCGCGCTTCGAGATGGACGCGACGCCGGGCGACCTGATCGAGGGCGCCGAGATGATCGTGCTGGTCAACAGCGGCTCGGCCTCGGCCTCGGAGATCGTGGCGGGCGCGCTCAAGGATCACGGCCGCGCGATGCTCATGGGCCGCACCACGTTCGGCAAGGGCTCCGTGCAGACCGTGATGCCGCTGTCGGATGGCCGCGCCATCAAGCTCACCACGTCTCGCTACTTCACTCCCTCGGGTGCTTCGATCCACGAAAAAGGCATCGTTCCCGACGTCATCGTGGAGCGCGATCCGGCCGCTGTGCCGCTGGCGCTGCCCGCCGAGGCGACGCTCGCCGAGCGCGACAACGAGATCGCCCTCGCGCTCACGCGCCTCAAGCAGGACGAGCCGATTCAGCAGAGCCAGGTCCAGCCGGGCACCAAGCAGGCCGACCGCTGAAAAAGGGGACAGTCCCCTTTTCGTCGCCTCCACCGTGGCGGGCGGATTCTCCGCACGGGTAATGGTCCCCGGAACGAATGTCACGCGGGACGAGTGACAGCCCTTTGGGCCCTCTTGGCCTGAGTCTCCGGCCGGGTTAGCTTTGCCCGCCATGTCCACTGTGCTCGTGCCGCTCGCGGAAGGATTCGAAGAGCTCGAAGCGATCACGGTCGTGGACCTGCTGCGCCGGGCCGACATCGAAGTCACCACCGCAGCCCTGGCCTCGAGCCCCGTGCGCGGCTCGCACGGCATCGCCGTCGAAGCAGACACGACGCTCGCCCAGCTGGAAGGCGTGGACTTCGACATGGTCGTGCTGCCCGGAGGAATGCCGGGCGCAAAGCATCTCGGGGAGCATGAAAGTCTGCGCGCACGCCTTCGCAGCATGGCCGCGCGCGGCAAGTACACGGCCGCGATCTGTGCGGCTCCCTCGGTGCTCGCGAGTGCAGGCTTGCTGGAAGGCCGCCGCGCCACGAGCTTCCCCGGTTTCCTCGATCCCGCCAGGACGCCGGGTCTCACGCTCGCGAGCGACCCCGTCGTGACCGACGGCAAGGTGATTACCTCGCGCGGTCCCGGCACGGCGATGGACTTCGCGCTGGAGCTGATCGAACGCCTGCGCGGCCGCGCCGCGCGCGAATCCGTCGAGGTCCGCCTGCAGCGATGAAGTTGCCCGGTTTTCTGCTCAGTCTGAACAGGGAGATCAGCCAGCAGGAGCTGCGTCGTTTCATTCGCAGCGTGGCCGTGATCGAGGGCCTGCTCATCCTGGTGGTAGCCGCCTACTGCCTGCTCGCGCCGGCGGGCGTGAGCAATGCGCCGGCGGTGTTCATCGCGCTCGGCATCTACTCGCTCGCCTGCGGAGTGTTCCGCATGCGCGTGGTGTTCGCGCGCCAGACGCGCCTCAAGCTGGCGACGGAGTGCTGGGCGATGGTGTTGTTCACCACGTTCGTGCTCTGGTTCACGGGCGGGATCGCCAGTCCGCTGCTGGGCCTGTACCTGCTGCCCATCACGGTGAGCGCGCTCGCACTCGGCCGCATCATGACGGCGATCCTCGTGCTCGCGCTGTGCGCGCTCTACGTGCTGGTCTCATTCGCAACTGCGGAGCCCGCGATCGGCTCGCCGGCATACCTGGGCGCCGCCGCCGGCCGGCTCGTGCCGCTGCTGCTGGTCGCCTACCTCACGAGCACGCTGGCCGCCGATGTCTTCGCGGCGCGCCGGCGCATCGAAAGCCTCGCGCAGACCGATTCGCTGACCGGCCTGTACAACCTGCGCACGTTCAACGACCGCTACCGGCAGTTGCACGCCGATGCGCTCGCCGCGGAGGAGCCCTACACCCTGCTGATGGTCGACATGGACAACCTCAAGGCGGTCAACGACGAGTTCGGCCACGAAGCGGGCAACTCGGCGATCGTGCTGGTGGCGAACTGCATCCGCCGCACCGTGCGCACCTCCGACGTCGCCGCGCGCTTCGGGGGCGACGAATTCGTGGTGCTGCTGCCCGGAGTAGATCCGCAGACCGCGAACGCCATTTCGCAGCGCCTGCGCAACCTCGTCTACAACACCACGCTCGACGTCGGCTCGAGCATCATCCGTTCCAGCGTGAGCATCGGCATGGCGCTGTTTCCGAAGGACGGGCGCGAAGCGCGCGAGTTGCTGACGCTCGCGGACCGGCGCATGTATCGTGACAAGGAGTTGCGGCGCCGCCCCGTGGCGCGCGCCGAGACCCAGGCACAGACCTGATCACCGTGAGGCGTGGCGATGCAGAAGAAGAAATCCGCGGCAGACGAAGAGCACGCGGGGCACGTGCACGGCCCCGACTGCGACCACGACCATGGTCACGCGGCGCAGGTGCCGCATCGGCGCGAGGCGCCCAAGCTCGGACGCAACGATCCGTGTTTCTGCGGCAGCGGGCGCAAGTACAAGAAATGCCACGGCGCCGCTGAATCTTGACAGCCGCGGCGCGCAGCCCGGAAGCTAGCGCGGTTCTTCCGCCCGGCGAACAACAATGAAGCTCGCGCGCCTCGCGTTCGTATCGCTCTGCTTCCTGCTCTGCAATTTCGCGGCGGCCCAGACGGGCCCGGTGAAAGCGCTGGTCGGCGGCACGCTGATCGACGGCTTCGGCGGGCCGCCCCTGCGCAACAGCGTCGTGATCATCGAAGGATCGAAGATCGTCGCCGTGGGCCAGGTCGGCTCGCTCGCCGTGCCGCCCGGCGCGGAAGTGATTTCCACGGAAGGCATGAGCGTGCTGCCGGGGCTGTGGGACATGCACGTGCACCTCATGCTGCTCGGGCATTCCGACTACGGCCACTGGCATTCGAAGTACCTTTCTCTCGCCGAGAAAGTGGTGATGCCCGCGGCGGCGAAGCAGCTGCTCATGGCTGGCGTCACGAGTGCGCGCGACCTGGGTGGGCCGCTCGAGGCCAGTATCGCCGTGCGCGATGCGATCAAGTTCGCGCGCATTCCGGGCCCGACGATGTATGTGAGCGGGCCGTTCCTGCAGCACCGTCCCTATCCGGGTACCGAGGGCTATCGCTGGGGCATCGAAGGGGAGAAGGACGCGCGTGCAAAAGTCCAGCAGCTGGTGCGCGCCGGCGTCGACGTCATCAAGGTCGTGGACCAGGACCAGATGACGGAGGCGGAATTCCGCGCCATCGTCGACGAGGCCCACAAAGCGAAGATGCAGGTGGTCGCGCATTCGCATCGACCTGTCGAGATCCGGCGCGGGCTGGCAGCGGGCGTCGACTGCTTCGAGCACACCGGTCTCGCCGCTGCGCCCGGATACCCCGAAGACATCAAGCTCGCACTGCGCGAGCGCACGGCGCAGATGTCACTGGGACCGCTGTTCTGGACGCCGACCGTCTCCGGACTGCTGTTCTACGAGGATCTGCGCGACAACCCCGAGGCTCTCGACGACCCGAGCTGGCAGGAAGGCGTGCCGCCGCTGATCGTCGCCGACATCAAGCAATCGCTTGCGCACTACGACCAGCTGCCCTACTTCCAGCTCAACCCGCTGCGAAAGCCGACGCTGCAGGCGAAGATCCGTGAGCTGCGCGAATCGGGCGTGGCGCTGCTCATCGGCACCGACAGCGGTATTCCAGGCCGCTTCCACAGCCAGTCGACGTGGCAGGAGCTCGATGCCTGGGTGAACCACTTCGGCATCGATCCCATGACGACCATCCGTGCCGCAACCTATTGGCCCGCCGTGGCCATGAAGGTGGACTCCGAGGTCGGCACGGTGTCGCCCGGGAAGTACGCCGACATCATCGCGGTGCGCGGTGACGTGCTGCGGAACATTTCGGTCCTGAGCAGGGTGGACGTCGTGATCCGTCACGGCATCCGGCACAAGTAAGGCTTTTTTCCGGAGATCTGCGCATGGTTGGCTTCATTCTGCGTGCACTGGCTGCCGCCCTGGGCTTGTGGCTCGCGACCGAGTACGTCGACGGCATTTCCATCGACACTCCGACGACGCTCATCATCGCGGGCGTACTGCTCGGACTCGTCAACGCGATCGTACGGCCCATCGCGGTGGTGCTCACGTTCCCGTTCCTGATCATCACGCTCGGGCTGTTCCTGCTCGTGGTGAACGCCGCGATGCTCGGCCTGGTGGCCGCGTTCCTGGATGGCTTCAGGATCGCGGGCTTCTGGCCGGCGTTCTGGGCCGCGCTGATCGTGAGCATCACGTCGTGGATCGCGTCCTGGTTCATCGGTTCGAAGGGCCGCATCGAGGCAGCGGGTCGCTGATCCCCGGGCCAGGCGCGCCGTACCGGCGCGCTAAGGCTTTCTGCCAGCCGCAGGTATCCACCAGTCAGGCGGCCGGGGCCGCCATGTCACGAGCGCAAAGCCGCCCATGATCACGGCCATTCCGATCAGCTGTACGCCCGTCAGCACCTCACCGAGGAAGATCCAGCCGAGCACGGCTGCCACCGCGGGGTTGACGTAGCTGTAGGTGCCCAGCTTGTCGGGCGTGGTGTTAACCATGAGCCAGGCATAGGCCGAGTAACCGAGGCAGGAGCTGAAGATCACGAGATACAGGAGCGTGCCCATGCCCGCCCAGCTCCATCCCATGTCCCGCAGACCGCCGGTACCCACAGCGACGAATAGCAGCAGGACGCCGCCCACGAGGAGCTGCAGGCCGGTGAACATCAAAGGGTCCGTCTTCGCCCCGACGCTGCGGTAGTACAGCGTCCCCAGCGCCCAGGCGGCGCACGCGAAAACGATCGCAAGCGGCGGTCCGACCGAGCCGAAGGCGAAGCCTTCCCGCGGCCACACGAGCAGCGCTGCCCCCACGAAACCGATCACGAGCCCCCAGCGCGCGCGGGTGGAGAGGCTGTGTCCGCGCGGCCCGAGTGTCCCCAGCCCCGCGATCCAGAAGGCCGAGGTGGCGTTGATTAGTGCGGACTGATTGGACGGAACCCACTGAATCACGAAATTGTTGATTCCAGCGCTGACAAAGACGGTCAGAAAGCCCATGAGCAGCACGTGCCGCCACTCTGTCCACCCCGTCGGCAAACGGGCGCCTCGGGTCCATGCGAACAAGCCCAGCAGCACGCCGGCCAGGGTGAATCGCAGACCCGCGAATGCAGCCGGCTCGAGGTGCCGCGTGCCGATCTTCATCGCGACGTAGCTGGAGCCCCAGACGAAGTACACGATCGCGAAGCAGGCGATCAGCTTCGCGCGGCGCGAGGAAAGGGAATCG
>DASTQG010000336.1:0-6708 GCA_035761885.1 Steroidobacteraceae bacterium
AGATTCGGAGGAAGGGCCTGATGACTTCGGCGCCCGAAGCTCTCACGCGCCTGCGTGATGGGAACCGGCGGTTCGCTTCGGACACTCGCAGCCGCGAATCCCTCACGACCCAGGCGCATCGCGACGCGGTGGCGACGGCGCAGACGCCGTTTGCCATCATCCTCGGGTGTTCGGACTCCCGGGTCCCGGCCGAGATTGTCTTCGACCAGGGACTGGGTGACTTGTTCGTCATCCGGGTCGCGGGCAACATCGTCGCGCCCTCGCAGGTCGGGAGCGTCGAGTTCGCGGCGGCACGCTTCGGCACGCGGCTCGTGGTGGTGATGGGTCATTCGCAGTGCGGCGCCGTGCTTGCGACGCTCGAAGAGCTGCGCCGTCCGAACGAGAACCAGTCGCGCAACCTCGCCGCCATCGTCGATCGCGTACGCCCGGCGGTCGCGGGACTCCTGCACACGAACCTGGTGCACGACCACGACGCGCTGGTGAAGGAAGCGGTGCGCGCCAACATCCGCGCTTCCACCAATCACCTGCGGCATGGATCGCAGGTACTCGAGCAGCTCATCAAGGAAGAAGGTCTCGTGATCGTCGGCGCCGAGTACTCGCTCGAGACCGGCGAGGTCGATTTCTTCGACGGCGTTCCCCGGACCCGCTGACACGTCTCAATCGCCATGAAGGAACGGGCTGCGCCGACGACGAGCTTCTACGAGAAGCTCGCGGACTGGTGGACGCTCTTCTCGCCGCACCCGGAATATGCCGAAGAAGCGACGGATCTGCTCGCGCGCCTGGGTCCGAACGCGGTGCCGCCCGGCGCGAAGCTGCTGGAGCTGGGATCGGGCGGGGGTAGCCTCGCGTTCCACCTGCAGCGCTTCGAACGCACGCTCACCGACATCTCTCCCGGCATGCTCGCGCAGAATCGCAAGCTCAATCCGCATGCCGAGCACATCGTCGGCGACATGCGCACGCTGCGCCTGGATCGGCAGTTCGACATCGTGCTGATCCACGACGCCATCATGTACGCGACCACGCCGCGGGATGTGCGGGACACTCTGCGCACGGCCTCGGTGCATTGCCGGCCGGGTGGTACGATCGCCGTGCTTCCGGACTACGTGCGCGAGACGTTCGAGCCGGGAACCGAATGCGGCGGCGAGGATGCGCCGGATGGACGAGGCCTGCGCTACCTGGAATGGCGCTACGACCCCGATCCTGAGGACGATACGTATCTCGTCGACTACGCGTTCGTCCTGCGAAACAAGGACGGCTCGGTGGCGGTCCATCACGACCGTCACGTGGAGGGCCTGTTTGCACGCGCGCAATGGCTCGAATGGTTCGCGCTGGCGGGCGCGCCCGCGACGAATTCCATCGACCCCTGGAGTCGCGACGTCTTCATCGGACGCAAAACCGCGGCCTAAGACGCGCGCTGAGCGGGGCGTAGCAGTATCATGAACGCCCAACGCTCGCCCTCGGAGGGTTCTGCCATGCCCGCAGAATCGAGACCTCAGCGCTCCAGGAATCCGGCCGAGATCTACGAGGAATTCTTCGTCCCGGCACTGTTCCACGACTGGGCCGAGCGGATCGCGGACGTCGCCGGCCTGCACCCCGGGCAGCGCGTGCTGGACGTGGCGTGCGGCACCGGCGTCCTTGCGCGCGCCGCGCTGGCCCGCGTGCAACCCGGCGGCCGCGTGGTGGGCCTGGATCCGAGCACCGACATGCTCGCGGTCGCGCAGCGCAAGTCGCCCGAGATCGAGTGGAAGCAGGGCCGCGCCGAGTGGCTGCCGTTCGAGAGCGACAGCTTCGATGCGGTGGTGAGCCAGTTCGGCATGATGTTCTTCGAGGATCGCCCCGAGGCCGTGCGCGAGATGATGCGCGTGCTGCGGCTCGGCGGCACGCTCACGGTGGCGGTCTGGGATGCGCTGGAGAATTCGCCGGGCTACGCGACGCTCACGCGCCTGCTGGAGAAGCTGTTCGGCGCCACCGTCGCGGATTCCATGCGCACGCCGTACAACATGAGCGACGCGCGCGATCTGCGCGATGCTTTCGTCGAGGCGGGTGTGCAGCACGTGCGCGTCGAAACGCTGCAGGGCCATGTGCGGTTCGCCTCGATCGATTCGATGATCGCCACCGAACGCGCCTGCGTGTTCACCCTGGGCGGGCTGCTCGACGACGCACAGTTCGAAGTGCTGCAGCGGGAGGCGCACGAGGCGCTCCATCCGTTCGTGATCGCGGACGGTTCGGTCGAGTTCGCCGCTCCCGCGCACGTGGCCACCGCCACGCGCCTGGAGTAAGCCATGAAGCGCGCACGATACGAACGTCGCGGTCCGGTGCCGCAGGATGTGATCGAGGCAGTCGATTTCGACGCAGGCAAGCCGGAGGCCGGGCAGGCGCTCATCGAAGTGCTCGCCGCGCCGATCAATCCCTCCGACGTGCTCACGCTCACCGGCGAGTATGGAATGTTGCCGCCGCTGCCTGCCGTGGGCGGGAATGAAGGCGCCGGCCGCGTGAGCGAAGTCGGCGCGGGTGTGCAGAACGTATTACCCGGCCAGGTCGTGTTGCTGCCGGTGGGATGCGGGACCTGGACCACGCACGTGAAGGTCGACGCCGCGCGGCTCATGCCCCTGCCCGCCGGTGCGGACCCGAAGCAATTGTCGATGCTGACCGTCAATCCGCCCACAGCGCACCTGATGCTCACGGAATTCGTGCAGCTGGCAGCGGGGGACTGGGTGATCCAGAACGCGGCGAATTCCGCGGTCGGCGGCTACCTGGTCCAAATCGCGAAGCTGCGAGGACTCAAGACCGTAAACGTCGTGCGCCGAGAGTCCGCGATCGCCGCCGTGCAGAAAAGCGGGGGTGACGTGGTGCTGGTCGACGGCGAGGACCTGCCCAAGCGCGTGGCCGCGGCGACCGGCGGCGCGAAGATTCGCCTGGGCATCGATGCGGTCGGAGGAATGTCGACGGAGCATCTCGCGCGCGCTCTCGGGGAAGGCGGAACGCTGGTGAACTACGGCGCCATGAGTGGCGAACCCTGCATGGTCTCGCCGCGCTCCTTCGTGTTCCGCGACATCACGCTGCGCGGCTTCTGGCTGGCTGCCTGGTTTCGCAAGGCGCCGCCCGAGCGCCAGCGCGCAGTCTTCGGCGAGCTGGTGCGCCTCATCGCCACCAATCAGCTCTCCGCTCGCATCCAGGCCACGTTTCCGATCGAGCGCATCAAGGACGCGGTCGCGCTCGCAGCCGCCGGCGAACGCGACGGCAAAGTGCTGCTGCTGCCCAACGGCTGATCCTTCGCGACTTCTGGAGCTGTCATGAACAGGGTTCCCCAGTGAACGAGTCAGCGCGTCTCGCCGTCATCGCGGCTGGGCTCCTCGGCGTTGGCTGCTCGGGCGAGTCCGCGCCAACGGCGCCCGTTGAAAGCGTTACAGCCCCCTCCGCGGCGCAGGCGGCCTCGTTCATCAACAAGGTCTGGCAGGTGCGCGAATCGAGCGGCGTCGTGCCCGGCACCCTGTACGCCTGGCTCGCGGACGGGACGCTCCTGATCACCTCGCCGAACAGCCGCCCTGCGCTCGGGAGCTGGAAATACGAGGGTGCGCGGCTCACCATGATCGAGGAGGGCATCGCCTATCCGGTTGACGTTCTGGAGCTTTCCGCGGGGCTGTTCAGCATTCGCGTGCACAACCCCGGCGATCCCCTCGAGATCACGCTCGTCCCCGCCGACACGCCCCCGCCGGGTACTCCGCCGGACCGTCGTTACTGAACGTTCACATTCGACTGTCGGCTATCGACGACAACGCTTCGCGGCGTTTGACGGCTTGCGGCCCGCTGTGTCATTTAGGCGCTCCCGCAAAGCGAAGAGGAAAGCTGCCATGGCTATCTGGAAGGACTCGACGGCGAAGGACTCCGACGCGATGACCCGCGACAACGTTGCAGCGGCTGCTGCGACACCTGCGCGCGATCAGACCCTGCGGGCCGATACGGCGGCGGTGCCGCCTCGTCGCGCAGTCGAATCGCCGCGCGTGGACGCGAAGGAGTCGCTGATCTCCGCGGGCCTCACCATCGAGGGCAAGATCCAGGGTACGGGTCACGTACGCATCGCCGGCCATTTCAACGGCGACGTGCAGGTCGAAGGCAATCTCACCATCGATCCGGGTGCGAAGCTCACCGGCCAGGTGCGCGCGAACACCGTGGTGGTGGGCGGCGAGCTGGAAGGCAACATCGATGCGGCCTCGCGCGTCGAGCTGCTGGAGACCGGCATTCTCACCGGTGATCTCAAGGCGGCCTCGCTCACAGTCGCTGCCGGCTCGCGCATGCGCGGGCGAGTGGAGTTCGGCTGGGAGGCGGGCTCGAAGACGCGCCGGGAGAACGGCAGCGCCACATGAACGCGCGCGCGCCTCTCGTCGGCAGGACGCGCAGCTGCCCGCACTGCAAGGCGACGATCCTCGAAAGTGCGAGCATCTGTCCGGCCTGCCAGCATCACCTGCGATTCGATCCGGGTGCGGATCAGCGCGCGCAGCCCAATTCCGTGCCGCTCAAGGTCGAGGGCAAGATCCGCCACCCGGAAGCGGCCGGGACACCATGGGAGTACTCAGTGGTCCTCGCGATCCGCAACGATCGCGGCGAGGAGGTCACCCGCAAGGTGGTGGGTGTCGGCGCGTTGCAACCCACCGAGGAGTGCACCTTCACGCTGAGCGTGGAAGTGTTCGTGCCGCGCCCGCAACCACAACCGACCGTCGGTCCTCCGCGCCTGGGTAGCAGAAACTGAGCGAAGTCTTCGAAGGCGGCTGCCTGTGCGGCGCGATTCGTTATCGCGCCACCGCGGCGCCTCTGCGCGGTGTCATCTGCCACTGCTCGATGTGCCGGCGGCATTCCGGCGCGCCGGCGCTCGCCTTCGTGCACTTCCCGGCGGATCGGTTCCAGTGGCTGTCCGGCGAGCCGGCGCGTTACCGCTCCTCGGCGTACGCCGAGCGTGGATTCTGTTCGCGATGCGGCAGCACCCTGTCCATGCACGAGGAAGTCCTCGCTCAAAGGGTGCAGATCTGCGTGGGAAGCCTGGATGAGCCCGCGCGGGTGCGCATCGACGACCACGTCTGGACGCGCGAGCGCATCGGCTGGTTCGAGGTTCGCGACGAGCTGCCGCGGTTCGAGCGCAGCAGCAGCGCCGTGGATTCGAAAGCGGGCCTGGGAGAATAGGGGAGTAGAATTGCCGCCATGAGCGGCCTGCAACCTGGCTCCACCGGCATCGAGCTCGCCCTGGCGGCGCTCAGCGATGCGCCCGCGCAGTTCGAGCGCGTTCTCGCCGTCGTGCCCCCGCAGTTGCTCACCTGGGAGCCGCCGGACTGGGAGGCCATCCCCGGCGAGCGTTTCTCCGCGCTCGGGCAGCTCTGCCACGTGCGCGACATCGAGATCGAGGGCTACCACGTGCGGTTTCAGCGCATGTTCGAGGAGGAGCGCCCCGACCTCGCTTCGCTCGACGGCTACGAGATGGCGCGACGGCACGACTACGCGCGCGCCGACCCGGCACGCGCCGTGGCGTCGTTTCGCGCCGCGCGCGTCGAGACCGTCGCGCGGCTGCGTCGCGCCGATCATCGCGAGCTCGAGCGTCGCGGCACGTTCGCGGAGTACGGCGAAGTCAGCGTGCGTGGCCTGGTCCACATCCTGTGCAGTCACGACCAGCAGCACCTGGCCTGCCTGCACTGGCTGCTGGCGCGCATCGCGAGCGCGAAGGCGGCCACGTGAAAGAAGATTGGAGTTCCACTTTGGCTGGGAGCGGACGCGCGCGTCGCCGCTTCATCGCCTCGGGTGTGGGAGTTCTCGCCGCATATTTCACCACGCGCGGCGCTCTCGCCGAGGAGCTCACGCGCACGCCGCGCCAGACCGCGGGCCCGTTCTACCCGGACCAGCTGCCGCTCGACACCGACAACGATCTCATCGTCATCAACGACGGTGTGACGCCGGCGGTCGGCGCGATCACCTGGCTGTCGGGGCGCATCCTGGATACGGGCGGCACGCCGGTGCGCGATGCCGTGGTCGAGATCTGGCAGGTCGACAACAACGGCGCCTACCTGCACCGTGGCAGCAGCAATGCCAGCCGGCGCGATCGCAATTTCCAGGGTTTCGGCCGTTTCCTCACCGGCTCGAGCGGCGAATACCTGTTCCGCACCATCAAGCCCGTGCCCTACGACTCGCGCACGCCGCACGTGCATTTCTCGGTGCGTCGCCGCGGCGCGCAGGCCTTCACCACGCAGTGCTATGTCGCGGGCGAGGCGCGCAACGAGCGCGATTTCGTTCTCTCTTCGCTCGACGCGCGCTCGCGCAGTGCGCTGATCGTGCCGTTCGCGCCGATCCCCGGCTCGCGCGCCGGCGAGCTCAGCGCCCGTTTCGACATCGTGCTCGGTGCAACCCCGGCACCACCCATTGGCCAACCGACCTGATTTGCCCTAGGCTGGCACACGGTCGGTCAGGGGAGGGGCGGTCGACCGCCGCCGAGACACCTTCGTGGCTCCAGTCAGTTTCTCGGACGATCCTTCCGATTCTTCCCACGCCTCGCACCTGTTGCTGCGTGCGATTCTCGCGTTCGTCGCAATGCCGGGCATGGTGGCGTACGCGGTTCCGGTGCTCATTCTGGCCTTCGGCTCGACGACCGTGGGCGCATGGCACCCTGCGGGACTCGCCCTGCTGACGCTGGGCACGCTTCTGCTGCTGTGGTGTGTGCGGGATTTCTAT
>DASTQG010000337.1:0-8773 GCA_035761885.1 Steroidobacteraceae bacterium
AGGTAGACCGGAGTCAGCCGGATGCCGGCGTACAACACCAGCGCCACCGGCAGGAGCAGCACGACCCATCCCAGAAAGGTTACACCGCGTTCGCGCTGTCGCATCGTCGTTCTCCCCTGCAGCATGAAAGACTCTCAGCGGATCGCATCCCCGATTCGGCTCCAGATCGGCCCGTTGCCGCCGTCCCAGTTGAACCAGATGCGCACGGCCTTGCCGACCAGGTTCGCTTCGGGCACGTAGCCCACTTCGGGGAAGCGACTGTCGCGACTGTTGTCACGGTTGTCGCCCATGAAGAAATAGTGCCCTTCGGGCACCACGCCGGAAAAATCGCGCCCCTGGACGCCGGCGAGGTACAGCACATCGTGCTCTGTGTCCCCCACCTGTTCCACGCCGATGCGCGCTCCGTCGTGCTCGCGGCCCTCGTAGGTGCCGGTGAAGGTCAGCGGCAGCACCTCGCCGTTCACGTACACGCGCCGGTCGCGCACCTCGATGCGATCCCCGGGCAGCCCCACCAGGCGCTTGATGTAGTTGGTGCGCGGATCGCGGGGCATGCGGAACACCACCACGTCGCCGCGGTGCGGCTCGCCGATGTCCACCACCTTGCTGTTCGCCACCGGCAGGCGCAGGCCGTAGGCGAACTTGTTGACGAAGATGAAATCCCCGTCGAGGAGCGTCGGCATCATCGAGTCGGAAGGAATGCGGAACGGTTCGAACAGGAACGAGCGGATCACCAGCACCAGGACGATGACCGGAAAGAAGCTGCGCGCGTACTCGACGCTCACGGGCTCCCGCAGCGCAGGGCCCGTCGGTCCCTTCAATGCGATGAGCGAATCGCGCCGCGGCTTGAGCAGCGCGCGGTCGATGAGCCAGATGAGACCCGTGAAGGCGCTCGCGAGCACCAGCACCAGGCTGAAATCGATCACGTGCGAGCGGAACATCCAGTAGAGCGTGCCCACGCTCGCGACCAGCATCACCCAGCGCAGCGCGCGGATCGTGCCGGGCGTCGGCAGGCCCGCGATGTGACGGCTGGGGGCGAACCCCAGGTCATCGACCAGGAGCACGAGACCGACGGCGGTCGCAACCCAGGGTGCCAGGTCGGTTAGCATGTCCATGTTCCGCCGCGAATATTGGATAGTTGCGCGGCGCCGCGCAAGGCTGCCCGCGCACGCCCGCGCAGTTTCGCGACGCGTGTCATTTCTTGCCGACCTTGAGCACCGCGAGGAACGCTTCCTGCGGTATCTCGACCTGCCCCAGTTGCTTCATGCGCTTCTTGCCCTCCTTCTGCTTCTCCAGGAGCTTGCGCTTGCGCGAGACGTCGCCGCCGTAGCACTTGGCGAGAACGTTCTTGCGCAGCGCCTTCACGGTGGCGCGCGCCACGATCTGCCCGCCGATCGCCGCCTGCACCGCCACCTCGAACATCTGGCGCGGGATCAGCTCCTGCATCTTGTCCACCAGCTCGCGCCCCCGGTGATACGCGTTGTCCCGGTGCACGATGATGGACAGCGCATCCACGCGCTCGTCGTTGATCAGGATGTCCAGCTTCACCAGCGGGGCGGCCTGAAAATGGCTGAACTCGTAGTCGAAGGACGCGTAGCCGCGGCTCGCCGATTTGAGACGGTCGAAGAAATCGAGCACCACATCGGCCAGCGGCAGCTCGTACTGCAGGGACATCTGGTTGCCCAGGTACTGCATCTTCTTCTGCACGCCGCGTTTCTCCGTGCACAGCTGCAGCACGGCCCCGACGTGATCGGGCGGCACCAGGATGCTCGCAACGATGATGGGCTCGCGGATCTCGTCGACCTGGGTGGTGGGCGGCAGCTTGGACGGATTGTCGACCAGCTCCACCGTGCCGTCGTTGAGCAACACCTCGTAGACCACCGTCGGAGCACTGGTGACGAGGGCCAGGCTGTACTCGCGCTCGAGCCGTTCCTGCACGATGTCCATGTGCAGCAGGCCGAGGAAGCCGCACCGGAAGCCGAAGCCGAGCGCGGTGGACACCTCGGGCTCGAAGTGCAGCGCCGAGTCGTTGAGCTTGAGCTTCTGCAACGCGTCGCGGAACGACTCGTAGTCGTCGGAATTCACCGGGAACAGACCGGCGAATACCCGCGGCTTGATCTGCTTGAAGCCGGGCAAGGCGGTGTCGCTGGGCGTCTTGTCGAGCGTGATGGTATCGCCGACCGGAGCGCCGTCGATTTCCTTGATGCCCGCGATCACGAAACCGACCTCACCCGCGGACAGGGACTCGCGCACCACGGATTTCGGGGTGAAGCGGCCGAGCTTGTCGACCTGGTGGGCGCGCCCCGTCGACATCACGCGGATCTTCTGCCCGGTGTTGAGGGTGCCGTTGACCACGCGCACCAGCGACACCACGCCCACGTAGTTGTCGAACCAGGAATCGACGATCAGGGCCTGCAGCGGACCCTGGGGGTCACCCTTGGGCGCAGGCACCCGCCGCACCAGCTCTTCCAGCAGATCCTCCACGCCTTCCCCGGTCTTGGCGCTCACGCGCACCGCATCGCTGGCGCCGATGCCGATGATCTCCTCGATTTCCTGGATGACCCGATCCGGGTCGGCCGAGGGCAGGTCGATCTTGTTGATGACGGGCACCACCTCGAGCCCCTGCTCGATCGCGGTGTAGCAGTTGGCGACGCTCTGCGCCTCCACGCCCTGCGCGGCGTCGACCACCAGGAGCGCTCCCTCGCAGGCGGCGAGCGAGCGCGAGACTTCGTAGGAGAAATCCACGTGTCCGGGCGTGTCGATCATGTTGAGCTGGTAGACGACGCCGTCGCGCGCTTTGTAGTGCAGCGTGACGCTCTGCGCCTTGATCGTGATGCCGCGCTCGCGCTCCAGGTCCATGGAATCGAGCACCTGCGCCTGCATCTCGCGCGCCTCCAGCCCTCCGCAGAGCTGGATGAAGCGGTCCGCCAGGGTGGATTTGCCGTGATCGACGTGGGCGATGATCGAAAAGTTGCGGATGTTCTGCATTACGGGCCGACCGGGGCGCAGCCGCGGATTATAGAGGGGACCGTCCCCTTTTGATCCTTAATTCTTGTCGGCGGAGCGAGAGAAAAAGGGGACTGTCCCCTTTTTCAGCCTCTCCGGATCACCGGTTGCGCACGAGACGGGCAACTTCCCCGGCGTCGAAACGGCCGTAGCCGATGGACTCACCGTCCAGCAGCAGGACCGGCACCTTCAGGCCGTAGCGGCGCGCGAGCTCGGGATCGGAATCCACGTCCACGACCTCGATCGAGGCGGCACGGCCGTCGCAGAAACGCTCGAGCTCCGCGTGCATTTCCTCGCACAGCTCGCAGCCCTCGCGCGAGATGAGCGTGAAGCGCAGCAAGCCCCGGGACCGTCAGCGGACGCGTTCTGTCATCGCCGGTGCCGCTTCCGCGGGCTTCATCGAGTTGGCGATGAATTGCACCGTCTGTGCGGGAACCTCGCCCACCGCAGTCACCTGATGACCCCGGACCGTGGTGGAGAAGGTGAAGGCCGATCCGACCCGCGCCAGACCCTTGAGCGCTTCGTGCTCGCGCGACTTGCTCTCGATGAAGACCGAGACCGAAGCAAGGCCGTCCGAATACACGAGGTGCGCGACCGGCTGCTGCGAGCCATCCATGACCTGGCTGCTGGTGGCGGTGAGCTTGAAACCCGGAGGCACCTGCGCGCGCCACATGAGCCCGAGCACGGGCGGCTGGCTCGCCGCGCTCTGCGGCCGCACCCACTGGAATCCCTCGCTCTTCACCTGCGCACGCACCGCGGCGGCGGGAATGCTGACCGGCAAGGTGAGCGAGGCGAACAGGATCTGCTCGATGACGTTGCCCTTGTCGTCGCACACCTGCGTCTTGAGGGGCATGGCGGTGTTCTCGTCGATCCAGACCCGGTAGCCGTAGCGGTAGGAGTCCCTGGGATTGACGGCAATCACCTGCGTGCTGCGCCCGTGCACGCGTGCCGGCCTGAGCTTCTCGACGCTGTAGTAGTCCGAGAGCCTGCCGTCGAACGCAGGCAGGGTGCCGAGGAGCGCGCCGCGATCGTCGCGCTGCTCGACCAGCACGCGCTTCTGATCCGGCAGGTAGCAGGTGAGCTCGCCCTGCGTGCGCACGATCTCGCGGCCACTGCCGTCCAGGGACACCAGGCGTTCGGAGACCAGCCCGCCGTCGACGCGGTGGATGATGCGCAGGGTCTCGACCTTGCCATTGCGCAGGTGGAAGAACGTCCCGTCGTAATTGCGGGTGGCGAGCGCCTCGTTCATGCGATCCAGCCAGCGACCGGCATCGTCCTCCGCCCGGGCTGCGCCCAGCGCGACGAGCAGGCAGGCGCCGGCGATGAATCGATGCGACATCACGCCGCTCAAGGTTGATCTTCGGGCTGGTCGGCGCGCAGGGGCGCCGTCTGGGCACCTTCCAGTGGCTTGCCGGACTCATCCAGCGGCGTCGGGTCCTCGACGACGATGCCCGACAGGACGTTGCGCCTTCCCAGTGCGGAGGAATACTGGCTGTGCGCGACGACGTAGTTCGTCAGGCGCGCGGCCGAAACGATCGGGGTATCGGTGGTGGGCACCGGCACCGTGTAGCTCGGCGCGGCGCTCACCTGCACGTCACCGATGACCAGCGGCGATGCCGTGCTCACCGGGGTGACGGTGGCGACCGTATTCTCCTGCAGCGGCAGCTGTACCCACTGCACGCCGAGAATGGCGACTGCGGCGACAGTGGCAGCAACCGCAAGGCCGGCAGCCGGTTTCAGCCAGCGGGACGCGCGCACCCGCGGGCCTGAGGCATGTTTCGCACCCTCCGCCGCGATGGCAGCGTTGACGCGCGCCACGAAGCTGCGCGAGCCGCCGCGTACCATGCTCGTGCGCGTGGCCGTCTCGCGCACGTTGGCGCCGATGACGTGGTACCGAACCAGCGCCGCCCGTAGCTCGGGCTCGCGCTCCAGGCGCTTGAGCAGGAGCTCGGTCTCGTGCTCCGGCAGCTCGCCATCGGCGAATGCCGAAATCTGTTCGTACAACTGGTCGCTCATGCGCTCGGGTCCTCGGGTGTTCTCTTCAATCCTCTGGCCGGCCCAGGCCGCCGTCGAAGATCGGCCTGAGTCGCTTGTCGATCGCCTCGCGCGCACGGAAGATCCGCGAGCGCACCGTTCCCACCGGGCAATCCATGGCCGCGGCGATCTCCTCGTAGCTCATTCCTTCCAGCTCGCGCAGGACGATCGCCGTGCGCAAGTCTTCGGGCAAGTGTTCGATCGCGGAGTTCACTGTGTCGCGAATTTCGTCCGTGAGCAGCAGCCCTTCCGGCGTCTCGGCGTCCTTGAGCCGCGCCTGCATGTCGTACTGCTCGGGGTCCTGCAGGTCCAGGTCGTAATCCACCGGCCGGCGGCGGCTGGAGACCAGCGCGTTCTTGGCCGTGTTGATGGCGATGCGGTACAGCCACGTATAGAAGGCGCTGTCGCCGCGAAAGCTCGGCAACGCCCGATACGCCTTCAAGAATGCTTCCTGGGCCACGTCTTCCGCTTCCACCGGATCACGGACATAACGCATGATCAACTTGAGAACCTTGTGCTGATACCTGAGAACCAGGTAATCGAACGCTCCGGCCTCACCACGTTGCACGCGCTCGACGAGCATCAGATCGCTGGCTTCAGTGCCCATCCACCGGGCCCGCTGTCGTCGAACTCCGGGACGAGCCCCGGGCGGTTCTCAAGCCAGTCTGCGCACCCCCTGAGACCGGGACCCTCTGGGAAAGTTCGCGTAAGTCCCGGCCACGATTGACCGTGCGAAGCCTCGCGCTTGCGGATACGTGACTCGTGCCCGGAACAGGGACCATGCGTGCAGCCCAACTGAGACTTAGTTCAAATTGTTTCGGGGGCGGATTGTAGTGGCAACGGCCCTGCTCAAGCATCCCCGGCCCTCTTAAAGGCCTGGAGTGGGCCGGCCGGGCTACGAAACCAGCCGCCCGGGGCCGATCGCCGTTCGAGCTCGAGCGCGACGCGGGCACGCAACCGGCGCAACGCCGCGCCCTGGCCGCTGCGATTCACGAGCACCATCCATCGCAGCTGACTGCGGCTCGCGCCCCTCGTTCCCAGAAAAAGGAGCAGCAGCGCACCGGGGAAAACCCGACTTCGTCCCGACAACTCCAATTCCTCAAATGAGCCGTCGCGCCGGTGCGCGAACCACTGCCCGCGAGCGTTGCAGGTGAGCCCGACAGGCACCCGCGGCACGAGGCCGAACAGCTGTGAGCACACCACCGGCCAGCCGAGCATCAACAGGGTGACTGTGGCCGCGACGCTCCAGCCAGAAGCAATCGGCGCCGTCCAGATCGCGCCGATGCAGGCGGCGAGCCAGGCGAGCATTGCCGCGATCACGCGGCCGTCGGGCGCGAGCTCAACGCGCAGGGCGGGTGATCGCACCGATGACCTCGCGCTGCGCGTCCCCGGCGGGGACCAGGCGGCCGGTGAGCAGGCCGTGAAGCTCGGGGTCGGGCAACTCCAGAAGCTGGGCGAACGCGCCGCGCTGGGCAAGGCCCGCCTGTGGCCAGTCCTCGGCGAGGTATCGCTCCAGCAGCACGTCCAGCTCGCGCATGCCGCGACGGCAGCGCCATTGCAAGCGTCCGCGCTCGCGACGGGATTCGGCCGTAAGGCTCACAGTTTGCGTTCCGCCAGCATCGTCTTGATCGAAGCGATCGCCTTGGCGGGATTGAGGTCCTTGGGACAGGCTTCGGTGCAGGCCATGATCGTGTGGCAGCGATACAGCCGGAACGGATCCTCGAGATCGTCCAGGCGCTCGCCGCGCGCCTCGTCGCGACTGTCGATGATCCAGCGATACGCCGCCAGCAACGCCGCGGGACCGAGGTAGCGCTCGCTGTTCCACCAGTAGCTCGGGCAGGCGGTGGAGCAGCAGGCGCACAGGATGCACGCGGATGGTCGATCGATGCGTTCCTGATCTTCCTTGGTCTGTAACCGCTCGCGATCGGGCGGGGCCGGCGTGCGCGTCTGCAGCCACGGCTTCACGGAGGCGTACTGCGCAAAGAAGTGCGTGAGATCCGGGACGAGATCCTTGATCACCGGCATGTGCGGCAACGGGTAGATCTTCACCTCGTCGTCCAGATCGCGGCAGGAAAGAATGCACGCGAGCGTGTTCTTGCCGTCGATGTTCATCGCGCAGATGCCGCAGATGCCCTCGCGGCACGAGCGGCGGAACGTGAGCGTGGGATCGATGTCGTTCTTGATCTTGATCAGCGCGTCGAGAACCATCGGCCCGCAGTCGTCCATGTCCAGCTGGTAGGAATCGACACTCGGGTTCTCGCCCGAATCCGGATCGTAGCGATAGACGCGGAACGTCTTGACGCGCTTCGCGCCCGCGGGCGCCTCGAAGCGCCGCCCGGGGCGGATTCGCGAATTCTGCGGCAGGCGGAACTGGGCCATCGGTATACCTGTTCAGTACGTGCGCGCCTTGGGCGGGATCGGCTCGACTTCGTTCGTCAGCGTCTGCAGGTGCACCGGCCTATAGTCCAGCGACACCTTCCCCTGGCCGTCGACCCACGCGAGCGTGTGCTTGAGCCAGCGCTCATCGTCGCGGCGCGCGAAATCCTCGCGCGCGTGCGCACCGCGGCTCTCCTTGCGGTTCGCCGCCCCGTGGATGGTGGCGGCCGCCTGCAACAGGAGATTCTCCAGCTCGAGCGTTTCTACGAGGTCGGTATTCCAGATCAGCGAGCGGTCCGAGACGTCCAGCTCCTCGTGGAAGGTACGATGCACGGCCTGCAGCTGGCGAATGCCCTCCTCGAGCACCTCGCCGGTGCGGAACACCGCCGCGTGGTTCTGCATCGACACCTGCATGTCGAGGCGAATCTGCGCGGTGCGCCGGGCGCCCTTGGCGTGCCGCATGCGGTCGAGACGGCTCACCGCGAGCTCGCCCGCATCTCGCGGCAGCGTGCGATGCGGCGTGCGCGGCTCGATCAGGCTCGCGCAGCGCAGGGCCGCGGCGCGTCCGAACACCACCAGGTCGAGCAGGGAGTTCGAGCCGAGCCGGTTGGCGCCGTGCACGGAAACGCAGGCCGCTTCGCCCACCGCCATCAGGCCCGGAACGATCGCCTCCGCATCGCCGTTGCGGGGCGCGACCGCCTCGCCGTGCACGTTGGTCGGGATGCCGCCCATGTTGTAGTGCACGGTCGGCAGCACCGGAATCGGCTCCTTGCCCACGTCCACGCCCGCGAAGATGCGCGCGGTTTCCGCGATGCCGGGCAGCCGTTCCTTGATGACTTCCGGACCCAGGTGCTCCAGGTGCAGGTGGATGTGATCGGCCCGCTTGCCCACCCCGCGCCCCTCGCGGATCTCGATGGTCATCGAGCGGCTCACGACGTCGCGCGAGGCGAGATCCTTGGCGTTCGGCGCGTAGCGCTCCATGAAGCGCTCGCCTTTGGAGTTGGTGAGATAGCCGCCCTCGCCGCGCGCGCCCTCGGTGATGAGGCAGCCCGCGCCGTAGATGCCGGTGGGATGGAACTGCACGAATTCCATGTCCTGCAGCGGCAGCCCCGCGCGCAGCACCATGCCGCCGCCGTCGCCGGTGCAGGTGTGCGCGCTCGTGCAGGAGAAGTAGGCGCGTCCGTAGCCGCCGGTGGCCAGAATCGTGCGCTTGGCGCGGAAGCGGTGCACGCTGCCGTCCTCCAGGCACAGCGCGACGACGCCGCGGCAGGCGCCGTCTGCGTCCATGATGAGGTCGATGGCGAAGTACTCGACGAAGAACTCCGCGGCATAGCGCAGCGACTGGCCGTAGAGCGTGTGC
>DASTQG010000338.1:0-7572 GCA_035761885.1 Steroidobacteraceae bacterium
AGGCGCACGTTGCGCGGAATCACGGTGCGAAACACTTTCTCGCCGAAGTGCTCGATGAGCTGCGCCGCGACTTCGGCGGACAGGTTGTTGCGCGGGTCGTACATGGTGCGCAGGATGCCTTCGATTTCCAGGTCCGGATTGATGCTGGTGCGGATCTGCTCGATCGTGCTCACCAGCGCCGACAGGCCTTCGAGCGCGTAGTACTCGCACTGCATCGGCACCAGCACGCCATCGGCAGCCACCAATGCGTTCACCGTGAGCATGTTCAGAGCCGGCGGGCAGTCGATGATGATCACGTCATAGAGGTTGCGCACGGCGCGCAGCGCATTGCGCAGGCGCAGCTCGCGCCCGGCGAGCACCGTCAGCAGCCGCACTTCCGCGGCGGTGAGATCGTCGTTGCCCGGCAGGATGGTGAATCCGCCCGGATCCACCGGCACCAGCGCCGCGGCGATCTCGCACTCGCCGAGCAGCACGTTCGCCGAGGTTCGCTCGACGGTGCGCTTGTCCACCCCGGAGCCCATGGTCGCGTTGCCTTGCGGGTCGACATCCACGAGCAGGACGCGCCGCTTGGTGGCGGCGAGCGAAGCGGCGAGATTGACGGCGGTGGTCGTCTTTCCGACCCCGCCTTTCTGGTTCGCGACTGCGATGACCCGCTTCATGCGGGCGTCAGCCTACCGGCTTCGCGACCTCGCGTCAGCCGCGCGCTCCAGGATCACGAGGTGGCGTTCAGCCTCCAGTCCCGGGACCGCGAGCGCGTGGGTGGCCACGACGCGCCAACCCTTCGGAATCGCCCGCATTTCTTCTGCGGGCAAACGGCCCTTCATGGCCAGGAGCCGTCCGCCGGGCGCCGCGAGGTGGCCGGCGAAGCGCACGAAATCGGCGAGGCTCGACAAGGCGCGCGCGAGCACGCAATCGAAGCGCTGCGCCGGCTTGAATGCCTCGGCGCGGGCGTTTACCACGGTCACGTTCTCGAGTCCGAGCGATCCGGCGGCGTGCTCGACGAAGCGCGCCTTCTTGCCCGTGCTCTCGATCAGTGTGAAGCGGCGCTGTGGTGCCACGATCGCCAGCGGCAGGCCGGGGAAACCCGCCCCGGTACCGACGTCCGCCACGCTCGTACCCGTGAGATGCGGCAGCACGCTCAGTGAGTCGAGCAGGTGCTTGCGAACGATGTCGGCCGGTTCGCGAATCGCGGTGAGGTTGAAGCGCGCGCTCCAGTCGACCAGCTCGCGCACCAGCACCAGCAGCATGGCGACCTGAGGGCGCTCCAGCGCGAGCCCCATTTCTGCGGCTCCCGCATCGAGGATGCTCTTCAGGGGAGCCGCAAAACTGGCTTCGCTCACTAGTTCTTGACGAGTACGGCCATCAGCTCGTTCACGGCCATCGAGTCGAGCTTGCGCACGTCCGCGAACGTTGCGCGGATCAGGTCGCTCTGCTTCGGACCGAAGTGCGCGGCCACGCTGCTCTCGAACTTCTTCACCAGCACCGGCATGCCTTCGGCCCGCCGCTTGCGATGACCGATCGGGAAGTCGACCTGCACGCGACGCGTCTTGCTGCCGTCCTTGAAGAACACCTGCAGCGCGTTGCCGATGTAGCGCTTGTCGGCCGCGTAGTACTCCTGCGTGAACGTGGGGTTCTCCTGCACGGTCATGCGATCCCGCAGAGCGTCCACGCGCGGGTCGGCCGCGACCTTGTCCTCGTAGTCCTCGGCGGTGAGCCGCCCGAAGATCAGAGGGATCGCCACCATGTACTGGATGCAGTGGTCGCGGTCGGCCGGATTCGCGAGTGGTCCGGTCTTGTCGATGATGCGTACACCCGGCTCCTGCGTCTCGATCACGATCTTCTCGATCGCATCGAGGCGGTCCTTCACCTCACCGTGCAGCTGCATCGCGCATTCGACCGCGGTCTGCGCGTGGAACTCCGCGGGGAATGAGATCTTGAACAGCACGTTCTCCATCACGTAGCTGCCGAGCGGCTGCGCGAGCGTGAGGGGCTTGCTCTTGAAGAGCACGTCCTGGAAACCCCAGGTCTTGGCCGAGAGGGCGGAGGGATAGCCCATTTCGCCGGTGAGCGCGATGAACGCGTGGCGAACCGCGCGGCTGGTGGCATCGCCCGCCGCCCAGCTCTTGCGCGAGCCGGTGTTGGGCGCGTGGCGGTAGGTGCGCAGCGCGCCGCCGTCGATCCATGCGTTCGACACCGCGTTGATCACCTGCTCGCGCGTGCCGCCGAGCATGCGCGTGACGACCGCAGTCGAGGCAACTCTGACCAGCAGCACGTGATCGAGGCCCACGCGATTGAAGCTGTTCTCAAGCGCCAGCACACCCTGGATCTCGTGAGCCTGGATCATCGCCGTGAGCACGTCGCGCACGGTCAGCGGCTTCTTCGCCTGCGCCACGGAGCTGCGGCTGAGGTAGTCGGCGACCGCGAGAATGCCGCCGAGGTTGTCCGAAGGATGACCCCACTCCGCCGCGAGCCAGGTGTCGTTGAAATCGAGCCAGCGGATCATCGCGCCGATGTTGAACGCGCCCATCACGGGCTCGAGCTCGTAGGAGGTGCCCGGCACGCGCGCACCGCCCGGCATCGTCGCGCCCGGCACGACCGGCCCGAGCAGCTTGGTGCAGGCGGGATACTTCAGCGCCTGGAACCCGCACGCGAGCGTGTCCATGAGGCAGTAGCGCGCGGTCTCGTACGCGGCGTCGCTGAACCTGGGCGCGGCGGTGACGTAGTCGGCGATGTCGACGAGGAGCTTGTCCGGTTCGGGACGCTTCGCCGACTTGTAATCTGCTGCAGACATCAGTGGTCCTCAAGAGAAGGCAGGAAGAGAGAAATGGCCACGAAAACGCACGAAAAACACGAAACGAAGGGGGAGGATCAGGAATTAGCCACAGAAGCACACAGAAAAACATCGGACCGCTGTCTCGGCTGCGCCGCTCTTCTTTCTGTGTGTTTCCGTGGCTCCTCTTTTCCTCTTTCCCTTTCGTGCCTTTCGTGCCCTTTCGTGGCCATCATCTCTTCTCTATGGGAACGAACTTGCGATTCTCCGGGCCGACGTAGTTCGCCGTCGGGCGGATGATCTTGCCGTCGATGCGCTGCTCGATGACGTGCGCGGCCCAGCCGGTGGTGCGCGCGATCACGAACAGCGGCGTGAACATGGAGGTCGGCACGCCCATCAGGTGATAGGAAACCGCGGAGAACCAGTCCAGGTTCGGGAACATCTTCTTGATGTCCGCCATCACCTTCTCCAGCCGCGCGGCGATGTCGAACATCTTCAGGTCGCCCTGCTCGCGCGCCAGGCGCTGCGCCACGCCCCTGATGATCTGGTTGCGCGGATCCGCGATGGTGTAGACGGGGTGACCGAAGCCGATGATGACTTCCTTGTTCGCCACGCGCTGGCGGATGTCGGCTTCGGCCGCATCGGGCGAGTCGTAGCGCTTCTGGATCTCGAACGCGACCTCGTTGGCGCCGCCGTGCTTGGGCCCGCGCAATGCACCGATCGCTCCGGTGATGCATGAGTGCATGTCCGAGCCGGTACCGGCGATGACGCGCGCCGCGAACGTGGAGGCGTTGAACTCGTGCTCCGCGTAGAGGTTCAGCGAGGTGTGCATCGCGCGCACCCAGGAATCGCGCGCCGGGCGCCGGTGCAACAGGTGCAGGAAGTGGCCGCCGATGGAATCGTCCTCGGTTTCCACGTGGATGCGCTGGCCGGAATGGCTGTAGTGATACCAGTAGCACAGCATCGAGCCGAGCGAGGCGATGAGCCGGTCGGCGATGTCGCGCGCGCCGGCGACGTTGTGGTCTTCCTTTTCCGGCAGCGCGCAGCCGAGCGCCGACACGGCCGTGCGCATCACGTCCATCGGATGGCTCGCCGCGGGCAGTTGCTCCAGGGTCGCGCGCACCGTCTGGGGAATGGAGCGCAGCGCCTTGAGCTTCGCCTTGTACCCGTCCAGCTCGGAACGGTTTGGCAGGTGACCGTGGATCAGCAGGTGCGCCAGCTCTTCGAACTCGGCGGCTTCCGCGATCTCGAGGATGTCGTAACCGCGATAGTTCAGGTCGTTGCCGCTGCGTCCCACGGTGCACAGCGCCGTGTTGCCTGCCGGCACGCCCGAGAGCGCGACTGATTTCTTGGGTTTCGGACCCGCGACCGCCTGATCGTTCATGACGCTGCCCCTGTCACTCTTCCTTCGAGAAAAGTTCGTCGAGCTTGCGCTCGTAGTCGTGGTAGCCGAGCACCTCGTACAGCTCGGCCCTGGTCTGCATCCTGTCGAGCACGCTCTTCTGCGTGCCTTGCGCGCGCAGTGCGCCATACACCTCGAGCGCCGCCTTGCTCATTGCGCGGAACGCCGACAGCGGGTACAGCACGAGCCGCACGCCCACCTCGCCCAGTTCCTGGGTGGTGAACAGCGGCGTCTTGCCGAACTCGGTGATGTTCGCCAGCACCGGGACGCGCACGGCACGCGTGAACTCGCGGTACTCGTCCAGTGTCGTGAGGGCCTCCGCGAAAATCATGTCGGCGCCTGCTTCGACATAGCGCAGCGCACGCTCGACCGCGGCCTTCTGCCCTTCGACGGCGTGTGCGTCGGTACGCGCCATGATGACGAAATCCGAATCGGTGCGGCCGTCGGCGGCGGCCTTGAGGCGATCGACCATTTCCTGTGCGGGCACCAGCGCCTTGCCCGGACGGTGCCCGCAGCGCTTGGCCTGCACCTGGTCTTCGATGTGCATACCCGCAGCGCCGGAACGGATCAGGTCCTGTGTGGTGCGCGCGATGTTGAACGCCGAGCCCCAACCAGTATCCGCATCCACCAGCAGCGGCAGCTCGGTGGCCGATGCGATGCGGCGCACGTCCTCGCAGACGTCGTTGAGACTGGTGATACCGAGGTCGGGCAGGCCGAAAGAGGCATTCGCGACGCCGGCGCCCGAAAGGTACAGCGCCCGAAAACCGCTGCGCTCGGCGAGGAGCGCACTATAGGCGTTGATGGTGCCGACGACCTGCAGGGGACGTTCGGCGTCTAGCGCTGCCTTGAGGCCCGCGCCCGCTGAAGATGCTGTCATTGAAGGCCCGCGGGGGTGTTTCGAAGCGGGCCGGTATTGTAGCCGACCCCGACCGGCAGGTACCGGATACTTGCGATACTGGATACTTGCGATACTTGGCGTTCTCGGCGGGCGCATTACCGAGAATGCCAAGTATCGCAAGTATCCGGTACCTGTCTGCGCTAGCCGATCTTCACCACCGTGCGGCCCATGACACCGCCGGCGAGGTACCCGGGGAACGCGCCGGGCAGCTCGTCGAAGCTGATGGTGCGCGTCGCGATGCGATCCAGGTGGCGGGGCTTGAGGTCGGTGGCGATGCGTTCCCAGACCTTCAGTCGCAGCTCGCGCAGCGTCGCCGACGAATTGATGCCCAGCAGGTTCACGCCGCGCAGGATGAACGGCATGACGGTGGTCTTGAGATCGGGACTGGCTGCGAGACCGATGCTGGCGATGTTGCCCCAGTAGTCGACAGTGCGCGTGAGCCAGGTGAGGAGGTCGCCGCCCACGTTGTCGATTGCACCCGCCCAGCGTGCCGCCTCCAGCGGCCGCGAGCCGAGGTCGATCTCCTGTCGCCGCAGGATCTGCTTCGCGCCCAGTGCGTGCAGGTACTCGTCGGCCTCGGCCTTGCCGCTCACCGCGACAACCTCGTAACCACGCACCGCGAGCATGTCCACGGCGATGCTGCCGACGCCGCCGGTCGCTCCCGTCACCACGACCGGCCCCTTGGCGGGCGCCTGGCCGTTGTGTTCCATGCGATGAATCGCGAGCGCCGCCGTGAAGCCGGCGGTGCCGAGCGCCATCACCTGGAAGGCATCGAGTCCCTTCGGAATGGGGATGACCCAGTCGCCCTTCACGCGCGCGTACTCGGAATAGCCGCCATCGTGCGTCTCGCTCAAGCCGCATCCCGTGACCAGCACCGCATCGCCCGGCCGGTAGCGCGCATCGCTGGAGCTGGCGACCTCGCCCGCCAGGTCGATGCCGCCCACCAGCGGGTAGCGGCGCAGGATCTTGCCCGCGCCCGTGGCGGCGAGCGCGTCCTTGTAGTTGATGCCCGAGTACAGCACGCGCACCACGACCTCGCCGGCCGCCAGATCGTCCAGGCGCAGCTCCTCGAAGCGCGCGACGATCTTCTTCTGGTCCTCGTGAATGCGGAAGGCGCGGAAGGGTTCGTCAACGTTCGGTGCCATGCCTCTCTCCATTCGGGTGCGCGCGCTCGAGCCAGACTTCCAGGCCCTGCGAGTTGAGCTCCACGTCGATGCCGATCAGCTCGCGGCGCAAGCGCGGGTCCGGCGCGAAGCCATGATCGTCGAGTCGTCGCGACAGGAAATCGAACATGTCGGTGCGGATGCGCTCTGCGCGATCGGGCTGCTGCGCGTGCCGGCGGGCGATGGCGACGAAACCGTCGACGCATTCATGCAGGTCCGCTGCCAGGCGTTCCAGCTCCGTGACGCGGCTGAAATGCGTGAGATAGATCGACGCGGGCCGATAGGCCATCAGCCGATCGAGGGTTGCGTGCATCGCGTCGGGATCGAAGTGCACGGGCGTGGTGGTCGGATAGATGAACGCACCCCGCTCGGTGTCGAGGTCGCGGTAGGAGATCCCGAAGCAGTCGCCGGAGAAGATTGCATTCGCGGCGCGATCGACGACGCAGTAGTGGTGCAGTGCGTGGCCCGGCGTGTCGATGAGCTCGAATTCGCGGCCGGCGAGACGCACGCGGGTACCGTCGGCAGCGATGTCCACGCGCTCGGCTGGAATCGGCACGATCTCTCCATAGAGCGCGGCGAACTCCTCCGCCCCGTAGACCGCCACGCTGCCCTCGATCAGCCTGCGCGGATCGATGAGGTGTTTCGCCCCCCTGGGATGAATGACGGCGCGCGCGTTGGGCAGCTCGCGCATCAGCGCACCCGCTCCCCCCGCGTGGTCGAGATGGATGTGCGTCAGCAGCACGAGATCGACCTGCTCGCGCGCCAGACCCAGCCGCTCGAGTGCCGCGAGCAGGTGCGGCACCGCGCTATTGGGACCAGTGTCAACGAACGCCACTCGTCCCTGTTCGACAATCAAATGGCTCGCATCCAGCCCGGGCCGCATGTATTGCGTGTCGACGGTGTGAATACCGTCTCGGGGTGTGACAAACGTGGGAACTTCCGGGCGCATCCAAGGACCTGAGCTTCTCGCGTGGGTTATCGGGGGAGGATGGCCATGCAGTTTACCCGTCCGGTGAGCGCTGCCGCTTGCTTCCTGCTGGCGCTTACCTGCGTGGCGGCGAACGCGCCCCGTACCGTCGAGCGCGTCGAGCGAGGCAACCTCGTTCTCGAGGATGTCCCCCCCATCGACCCCGCGCTCGCGCTGCGGCTGGAACGCTACCTGGGCGCGCGACAGGCGACGCTGCGCGACTGGACTCCGCAAGGGGCACTGATCATCACCACTCGCTTCGGCGAAGTCGACCAGCTGCACCTGGTCGAGCAGCCGTTCGGTCTTCGTCGCCAGCTCACGTTCTCGAGCGAACCCGTGGGGCTCGCCTCCCACTCGCCCACGGGTGCGCGT
>DASTQG010000339.1:0-3437 GCA_035761885.1 Steroidobacteraceae bacterium
CCCAGCACCGCGTGGTTGGTGACGAAGTCGGTCAAGTCCGTGGAGGAATCGGCGCGGGAGAATTGCAGGCTCAGCGAAGTGGTTTCCAGTGGGAGCCAGACCGCGCCCGCGTCCACGCGGTAGCCGGACTCCTCGTCCACCTCGCCACCGCCGTTCAGCACGAACGTGTCCGCGCGTGCGCCGGCCGACTGCACGAGCAGCGCAGCAGCCAGCGAAGCTCGCAACAGTCCCTCAGCCAAAGACATACACGATCACGGCGGCGAGCAGCAGTCGGTAGAGCGTGAAAGGCAGCATGCCGAATTTCTGCAGGAAACGCAGCAGGAAATGGATGCACGCCAGGCCGCTCACCGCCGCGAGCGTGATACCCAGGAAGACCGACACCCAGTCGATCGGGCTGTCGGCCTGCAGCATTTTCCAGACCTCGTACAGCGCCGCCAGGACGGTGGCCGGTACCGCGAGCAGGAACGAGAAACGCGCCGCGCCTTCGCGCGTCAGGCCCAACCCGAGGCCTGCGGTCATCGTGACGCCCGAACGCGAGGTGCCTGGCACCAGGGCCAGCGCCTGCGCGCACCCGATCAGCAGGCCTTCGCGCCAGGTCACCGAGTATTCGTCGCGCTGGCGGCGACCGAAGCGGTCTGCGATCCACAGCAGGATGCCATACAAGGTGAGCGTGGTTGCGACCAGGAGCGGTGAGCGGAAGTTCTTCTCGATGAAGTCGGAGAACAGCAGTCCGACGATGCAGACGGGGAACGTGCCCCAGAAGATCACCCAGGCGAGGCGCGAGTCGCGCGTGTGCTCGCGGTGCGTGAGGGAGCGCGACCAGGCGCGCGCCATGTCGAACAGCTGCACGCGAAAGTACAGAACGATCGCGAGCAGCGTGCCGATGTGGATCGCCGCGTCGTACGCCAGGCCCTGGTCCGGCCAGCCGAAGAAGAACGGCACCAGGATGAGGTGACCCGAGCTGGAGATCGGCAGGAACTCGGAGATGCCCTGCACGATCGCGAGCACGATCACCTGAATCGTATCCATTCTTCTTGTCCAGCCTTCTCTTGTCTAAAGTGTCGCCGCCAGATCGCGCAGCGTGAATCCGTCCAGTGCGGTGTCCAGGCCCCGGGCCAGCCCCAGTACCTTGAACTTCTCGCCCATTTCGCCGGGCAACGTTAGCAGCATCGCGCCGCGCGCCACGCTGAGCCGGTCGACCAGCGCGCGCTCGGCGGTTTCCGCGAGCAACCGGTCGATGCCCAGGCCCATGAGGAAATGCGCCTGCGTGGTGAAGCCCGCGACTTCGAGCCCGGCGTCCACGCCGGCCCCGGCGACGGCGGTGAAATCCACCCACGCTCCGATGTCCTGCAATCCCACCGCGAAGAAAGGGTCGTCGTGGTAGCGATGCCGGAAGTGGCACAGCAGCGTGCCTGCGGCGCGCTCGGGACGGTAATACTGCCTGCGGGGCAGCCCGTAATCGATGAACAGCATCACGCCGGCGCGCAAAGAGCGTGCGAGCGTGCGCATCCAGGGGCCCACGCGCAGCGAAATTTCCGACGTGAAGCCCTCGGCGAGCGGCCCCTGCAACTCACCCTCCAGCGCGCGCACTTCCCTGAGGAGCGCGCCCGTTGCGCGCGTTTCCGACCAGTCCAGCCGGTTGAGCTGCCATGTCACGCCGAGTGCGTTCACTTCCCCGCCGCGTACGCGAAAGCGCTCCACCGGCATCGCGTCGAGCACTTCGTTCGCGACCATTGCGCCCGTGAACGCGTCGGGCGGTTCGTCGAGCCACTCCACTCTATTCAGATGACGTGCGGCGCGGGCTGCCAGCGCCGCGAGCTGCCGCTCGCGCAGATCGGCGCTCACCTCGAGTATGAGATAGCGCTCGGGGAGGCAATCGAGCGCTTCGAGCTGGTTGAGCATGTCCACGGCCAGCGCGCCCGAACCGGCGCCGAGCTCCAGCAGGGAGCCGCCTCCGAGCACGCGCAGCACTTGCGCGCACTGGTGCGCGAGGCAGCGACCGAACAGCGGAGAGATCTCCGGCGCGGTGACGAAATCTCCCGCCGTGCCGAACTTCGCCGCGCCGGCGCTGTAGTAACCCAGGCCCGGCTCGTAGAGAGCCATTTCCATGAAGCGGGCGAAGCTGATCCAGCCCGACTGCGCATCGATCTCCTCGCGGATACGCGCGACGAGCCGTTCGCTGTGCTGCGCCTCGACCGGCGAGAGCGCCGGCAGCGGCGCGCTCAACTCCATGCCGGCATCCTGCGATGCGGGTCGGGCCGGGTGATTTCGACGTTCATACCCCTCGAGGTCCGGTGCGGCGGCGCCGGCGAGTGTACCGGATCGCCGCGTACTATAATTTTCGACATGCGTGGAGCTACGACATGAAGCGGATCCTCGTCACCGGCGGCGGCACGGGCATCGGTGCGGCCGCCGCGCTGCGGCTCGCGCACAACGGCGCGGCCGTCACCATCTGCGGGCGCAGCGCGGCAACGCTCGAGGAAACCGCGCGCTCGAGCGAGGGGTGCGCTCACGCCATCGTGCCCCGGGTGCTCGACGTATCGGACGAGGCGGCCGTGGTCGAGCTGTTCCGCACTCACGAGTTCGAGGGCGTGGTGTGTGCTGCCGGGATCATCCTGCTGCAGAACGCCTTCGACATGAGCACGGAGCAATTCCAGTCGGTGCTGAACGTCAACCTGATGGGCACGTATTTCGTGTGCCGCGAGGCGATGCGGCAGATGCGCGCGCGCGGCGTGCAGGGCGACATCGTCACCATTTCATCGCTCGCCGGCATTCGCGGCATGCAGGTGCGCTTTCCGGGATCCTTCGCCTACGTGACTTCCAAACACGCGGTGGCCGGCCTCTCGGAGGCGCTCGCCGTGGACGGACGCGAGCACGGCATCCGCGTGAACTGCATTTCACCCGGGCGCGTCGACACCGCGATCGCGCGCCAGTTCGGCGGCATTCCCGAGATCAAGCCGGCGCAGATCGCGGCGCTCATCGAAACGCTGCTCGACCGCGCGCATTCGGGGGCGGTGTCGGGATCCAACATCGAGGTCTATTCCCATGACTGACGACAGGCGCTCCGGCGCCACACCCGTCGTGACGCTGCACAGGTGGGAGAGCTTCTGCGCGGCCCACCGGCTGTACGACGCACGACTCACGCCCGCGCAGAACGACGAGCTGTACGGCCCGTGCGCGCGCGAATTCGGCCACGGCCACAACTATCGCATCCGCGTCTCGCTGCGCGGCACCGTCGATCCGGTGACGGGGATGGTCGTGAACCTCACGCAGATCAAGCGCGCCGTGCAGGAGCTGATCCTCGACGACATGGATCACCGGCACCTGAACCACGATTCCAAGCTGATGCGCGGAATCAATCCGACCGCGGAAAACGTCGCCATGGTGTGCTGGAACGCGCTGCACGAACGCTTCGGCGACCTGCTCGAGGAAGTGCT
>DASTQG010000340.1:0-4259 GCA_035761885.1 Steroidobacteraceae bacterium
CCGACCATCGGGTAGACGCCCGCGTCACGGTCGATCACCACCTCGAGGAACGCCGGCCCGTCGAACCCGATGAACTCCGCAACGACGCGGGGCACGTCTCCCTTGCGTTCCAGCCGCTCCGCGTAACGGAAGCCGTCGGCCCGCGCCGCCGCGACGAAGTCCTTGGTGTGCAGCGACTTGTCGGTGGAGGCCATGCGGCCGCCGAAGAACAGCTTCTGCCACTGGCGCACCATGCCGTCGCCGATGTTGTTCAGCACGCACACCTTGACCGGCAGGTTGTAGGTGGTGGCCGTCTCGAGCTCGCCCATGTTCATGCGGATGCTGGCATCGCCGTCGATGTCGATCACGAGCCGGTCGCGCTGCGCCACCTGTGCGCCGATCGCCGCCGGCAGGCCGAAGCCCATCGTCCCCATGCTGCCCGAGGTGAGCCACAGGCGCGGTGCGCGGAAGTCGAAGTACTGCGCGGCCCACATCTGGTGCTGACCGACGCCGGTGGCGATGATGGCCTCGCCGCGCGTGATCCGGTTGATTTCCTCGATCACGTAGTAGGGCTGGATCAGCGGGCTGGCGCGATCGTAGTTCATCGCGTGCTTCGCCTTCAGGGCCGCGAGGTGCGTGTGCCATGCGCCCAGATCCGGAGCGAAGGACTCGCGCCTGCCGTACTCGAGCAGGGTCACGAGTGCATCGGCGAGCACGCCCACATGGCTCCAGGTCACCCGCTTGACCTTGTTGATCTCGGAGGCATCGATGTCGATGTGCGCGATGCGCCGCGCGCTCTTCGCGAACTTCGCCGGCACGCCCGCGACCCGGTCGTCGAAGCGCGAGCCGAGCGCGATCAGGAAATCGCAGTCGTCGACCGCGTAGTTCGCGAACGCCGCGCCGTGCATGCCGAGCATGCGCATCGACAGGGGATGCGTCGTGTCGAAGGAGCCGATGCCCATGAGCGTCGTCACGACCGGAATGCCGAAGGCCTGCGCGAACTCGCGCAGCGCGTACGCAGCGCCGCCGTTCACTACGCCGCCGCCCGCATAGATGAGCGGACGCTTCGAGTCCGCCAGCATCGAGAAGAACTCGGCGCAATCCTGGCCCGACAGCAGGTTGCTCGTGAGGTGGTTCATGCGCTGGCGGTATCCGGGCACGGGCAGCCGGCCCGAGCCCTGGAAGGTGCCCTTCCAGTTCTGCACGTCCTTGGGCACATCGATGACCACGGGCCCGGGGCGGCCGGTGCGAGCGATCTCGAACGCGGTGCGCACCGTGGCTTCGAGGCGATTCGGATCGGTGACCAGGAACACGTGCTTGGCGACCGAGCCCATGATGCTCGCGACCGGCGCTTCCTGGAACGCATCGCTGCCGATGGCGTGCGTGGGCACCTGGCCGCAGATCACGACCATCGGCACGGAGTCGGCCATCGAATCGCGCACCGGCGTGACGGTGTTGGTGGCGCCGGGGCCCGAAGTCACCAGGCACACGCCGACGCGCCCGCTGGCGCGCGCGTAGCCCGCGGCCATGAAGCCCGCGCCCTGCTCGTTGGCAGGCACGATCAGCGGCACGCCCGCTGCGCCGCGATGCGCCTCGTTGTACAGGAACACGGCGTCGTAGGTGGGCAGGATCGCGCCGCCCGAGTAGCCGAAGAGGGTCTCGACGCCTTCGTCCGCCAGCACCTGCACGATCATCTCGGCGCCGGAGAGAACGCTGCCCGCGAGCGGATGCGCGGCCCGCTCGAGCACCTGGTGATTCTCTTTCACTGGGTTACCTGGAATACGCGAGTACGCGACGCGCGTCTGCGCGCCGCACGCTCAATCTAGCAGCAATTGGGCAGCGGGCAAGTTTTGCTATGCTCGGAGCGCGCCGCACGCGCGGCGAATTTCTGTCGGACAGAACTTGCGTCACATCATCGCCATCCTGCTGCAGAACGAGGCCGGCGCGCTCAACCGCGTGGCGGGCCTGTTCTCCACGCGCGGCTACAACATCGAGTCGCTCAACGTCGCCGCCACCGACGACCCGGCCGTATCGCGCATCACCCTGGTCACGAAGGGCTCGGATGCGGTGATCCAGCAGATCGCCAGCCAGCTCCTGAAGCTGGTCGACGTGGTGAGCGTCGATGACCTCACGCGCGGCGAACACGTGGAACGCGAGCTGTTGCTGCTGAAGGTCCTCGCTGAGGACACGCAGCGCGAGACGCTGAAGGGCGCGGTGGCGCGCGCCGGCGGCAAGATCCTCTCCGTGAGCGGCGGCACGCACATCGTGGAGCTGGCCAGCAGCGAGGCGCAGATCAACGCCTTCGTCGCGGACGCCTCCGCCTGCGGGCAGATCGTGGAAGTGGTGCGCAGCGGCGTGCTCGCCGCGGCGCGCAGGTGATCGGTGCCGGTGATCGGTGCCTACAGTCTCTCGACCGCCAAGCGGATGATGTGCGGCACCGGCACCACGCTGCGCCCGGCGCGCGCGACGTACACGTGCACGAAGCGGCCGATCGCCGCGGGCTGCTCGTCATCGCCGCCGAACAGGCCGATGGTGTAGATCACGCTCGAGTTGCCGAGCTTCTCCAGCTTGAGGCCTGCGAGCACGGTTTGCGGAAAGCTCAGTTCCTTCAGGAACCGGCAGCTGGTCTCCGCCACGATCCCGATCGCATCCAGCTGGCGGATGTCCGTCCCGGTCGCCTCGATCAGGTAGCCGTTTACCGCGGTGTCGAAATAGGAGTAGTACGCCACGTTGTTGACGTGACCGTACACGTCGTTGTCCATCCAGCGCGTCGGCACGGCGCGCAGCACGCGGAAATCCGAGCGCACGAGTGACGGGGCGGCGGGAGCGGGCATTGCGGGAGAGCGTAGCACAGGCTACCGTCCTCGCCTGCCCGCGAGGAAACCGCCGATGAAGATCCGCGCCGCCGTCCTGCGCGAGATGCGCCTGCCGCCGCCGTACGTGGCGAGCCGACCGCTGGAGATCGCCGAGGTCGAGCTCGATCCGCCCGGCCCTGGTGAAGTGCTGGTGCGCATTCGCGCCGCGGGGCTGTGCCATTCCGATCTGTCCGTGATCGATGGCGTGCGGCCGCGGCCGATGCCGATGGTGATCGGCCACGAAGCGGCGGGCGAGGTGGTCGAAGTGGGTGCGCAGGTGCGCGACCTGCGTCCGGGCGATCACGTCGTGAGTGCGTTCGTGCCGAGCTGTGGTGCGTGCGCCTCGTGCGACAGCGGCCGTCCCGCGCTCTGCGAGCCTGCGCTCGCCGTGAATCTCGCCGGAACGCTCCTGAGCGGCGAGCGGCGCCTGCGCGATGCGCGCGGCGAGATCAACCATCACCTGGGCGTATCGGCGTTCGCCGAGTACGCGACCATCGCGCGCAACTCCCTCGTCAAGGTCGACTCGAGCCTGCCGTTCGATCACGCGGCCGTGTTCGGCTGCGCGGTGATCACGGGCGTCGGTGCGGTGGTGAATACGGCGCGCATGCCGCGTGAGTCGTCGGCGGCCATCGTGGGCCTCGGCGGCGTTGGCCTGGCCGCACTTCTCGGTGCGCGCTACCTCGGTGCAACGACCCTCGTGGCGGCGGATCTGAGCGAGGAGAAGCTCGCCACCGCGCGTGCGTTCGGCGCGACCCACACGTTCAACGCGGCCGATGCGCGCTGCGCCGAGGCAATCCGCGAGGCAACGCGGGGCGGCGTGGAGTTCGCCTTCGAAATGGCCGGCTCGGTGAAAGCGATGGAGCTCGCCTACCGCATCACGCGTCGTGGCGGCACGACCGTCACCGCGGGACTTCCGCACCCCACGGCCCAGCTCAGCATTCCGCACTCGAGCATCGTGGTCGAGGAGCGCACCATCAAGGGCAGCTATGTCGGCAGTTGCGTGCCCGCGCGCGACATTCCGCGGTTCATCGAGTGGTTCCAGTCTGGTGCGCTGCCGGTGGACCGGCTGCTTTCCGAGCACATCGGTCTGAACGACCTCAACGAAGCCTTCGATCGCCTCGCCGCGGGCCGCACCCTGCGCCAGGTGCTGCAGCCGTAGGGGCGGTGCCGGGGTTGCGTTATTGGCGATATTTCGCGGCAAGCTTGCACATTGCCGAGAGACTGCGATTGAAATAGCGCGCGACCTGCGCCGCATTTGCGACGCGAAGACGGAGCGCCTGAGCCAGGATTTCGCCGCGCACGGGCGTGAGACAGCGCAAGCGGCTGGTCGAACGCACGAGTCCGAGTGACATGTCTGCATCCCGGCAGACCTGAGCTGCCAGCTCCTCCAGTGAGATGGGTGCGCGAATCGCACTGATGGGTCGC
>DASTQG010000341.1:0-5341 GCA_035761885.1 Steroidobacteraceae bacterium
TGGTCTGGATATCCAGAACCAACTAACATGCGGCGCCGGCTTCAACCCTGCGGTCTTCCGGTGCCGCTGATACGTCCGGTCTTACGGATGCCCCGAACATGCGGGGGCCCGCCGGAAAATCGCGCGGGACTATAGCAATCCAGCATCGGCAAATCAATGTGTTACGTAGCACGCGCGCGACGGAGAGTTGCTTGAGCGTCCATTCCCCCAGTCCGGCGGCCGGTGCGAGGCAGGCTGTGCGCCACGTGGAGGTCAGCCAGGACGAGGTCGGGCAGCGCATCGACAACTTCCTGATGCGCCACCTCAAGAACGTCCCGCGCAGCCGGATCTACCGCTTGCTGCGCAAGGGCGAGGTGCGGGTCAACGGCAAGCGCGCCAAGCCCGAATACCGCATGGCTGCCGGGGACACCGTGCGCATCCCGCCGGTACGGCTCGAGGCGGAGCGGCCCACGGGCCGCGTGCCCACGAGCCTGCTCGAGACTATCCGCCAGGCCATCGTGCACGAGGATGCGGACCTCCTCGTGGTCAACAAGCCGGCAGGGGTCGCCGTGCACGGCGGCAGCGGGCTGGACTTCGGAGTGATCGAGGCCCTGAGGGCAGACCGTCCACGCGAGACCCTGGAGCTGGCACACCGGCTCGATCGGGACACGAGCGGCCTGCTGCTGGTCGCGCGCAAGCGCTCCAGCCTGCGCGAGCTGCATCGGCTGATGCGCGAGGGATTGGTGGAGAAGCATTACCTGGCGCTGCTCGCAGGCAGCTGGCAGCTCGGTCGCAAGCGCATCGACGTGCCGCTGGCGACGCACCAGCGTCAGGGCGGTGAGCGCGTAGTGAAAGCGCAGGCCGGCGGCAAGGAGTCGGCGACCCGCTTCGCGCCGGTACAGTTCTTCGGCAAGCGCGCCACGCTGATGGACGTCGCGCTCGAGACGGGTCGCACCCATCAGATTCGCGTGCACGCAGCCTATGCAGGGCATCCGGTGGCCGGCGACGAGAAGTACGGCGACAAGGAGGTCAACGCGGCGCTGCGCAAGCTGGGACTGTCGCGCATGTTCCTGCATGCACAGACCGTGAGCTTCACCTGGGGCGACAGCGGCAACGAGTTCACGGCCAGCGCGCCGCTCGACGACGAACTGAAGGCGGTGCTGGATCGACTGTAGGCGGCTACATCAGCCCCCCGCGACGCAGGGCCCCTGCGACCCAGATGAGCGGCAGGCCGATCAGGCCGGTGGGGTCCTCGGACTCGATGCGTTCGAACAGTGAAATGCCCAGCCCCTCGGCCTTGAAACCGCCGGCGCAGTCGAGGGGCTGCTCCGCGTCGACGTAGCGCGCGATCTCGGCCTCGGAAAGCTCGCGAAAGCGCACCGTCGTGGTATCCAGGTGCTGCTCCTTGTGCTGGTCGGCCTCGCGCAGGACACAGACCGCCGTCAGGAACGCAACGCTCCTGCCGCTGGCCTGACGCAGCTGCTCGATGGCGCGCGCGGCATTGCCCGGTTTGCCGACCAGGCGGTCCTGGCATACCGCCACCTGGTCCGATCCGATGACCAGGGCGTCGGGAAACTGCGAGGCGACGCTCTGTGCCTTGGCGCGGGCGAGGCGTACGGCGAGGTCCCGCGGCGCCTCACCCGGGCGAGGCGTTTCGTCCGTGTCGGAGGTATAGACGTGGAAGGGGATACGCAGGCGTTCGAGGAGTTGTCGGCGGTAGCGCGACCCGGACGCCAGGATCAGGGAAGTTGCCATTAAAAAACAAAGATTTGCGCGCGGGAAAGTTTTGACAGGCGGGGGGCTCGTCACTATTATACCGCGCCCATGTCGCGGGACCGGGCAGAGTGGCACGAGGTACAGGCACTCGTCGCCCGAGCGGCGCAGGTGCGGATCGACTGCGCGCTGCGCGACCTACCCCGGATTGCGCCACTGCTGACGCGCGACGATGGCAGCGCGACGGCGGCGTTTCGCTTCTACCGGCTGAGCGCGAGCGCGGACGCGCCGGAAGGCACGATCTCCGCTTGCGATGCGGCAGAGTGCTCGGTGAGCGCGGTGTTGCCGATGACGTGTCAACGCTGCCTGGGCGAAGTGCAGATCCAGGCGCACGGCAGCGCGCACCTCGCGTTCATCGATGACGAGGCGGCAGTCGGGACGGTGCCGGAGTCGCACGATCCGGTGATCATGAGCGCGGGGCGTGTTTCGCTCGCCGAGCTGGTCGAGGAAGAGCTGCTGCTCGCGATGCCGATCGTGCCGGTGCACGCCGAGGTCGCGCAGTGCCAGCCCAGGCCGGGTGAGACGGTAGAAGAGAATCCAGCGGACGCCGCGGCGTCCGCGCCGAAGCAGACGCCGTTTGCGGGTCTGCGCGAGCTGATGAAGAAGTGAATCAATCGGAGAACGCCCATGGCGGTTCAGAAAAGCAGGAAGACTCCCTCCAAGCGCGGCATGCACCGCTCGCACGACGCGCTGCGTCGCCCGGCGTTGTCGGTCGATCCGCAGTCGGGCGAGACCCATCTGCGGCACACCATCACCCCGGACGGTTTCTACCGGGGCAAGAAGGTCCTGCAGACCAAGAACGACCAGAGCGAGGAATGAGCGCTTCGGCAGCCTTGCGGCGAGCGTTCTGACGATCCTCCACGCCAGGCAAGACGCTTGGCTCCCACCACAGTCATCGCGGTCGACGTGATGAGCGGCGATCGCGGTCCCGCGGTCTGCGTGGCCGCGGCGGCGGCGCTCGCGCGCGAAAGACACGATCTCACGCTGATCCTGGTCGGCGCGCCGGAGCGCATCGAGGCGGAGTTGCGCGCCCGCGGGAGTGCGACCGGCACTCGCCTGCAGGTGCACCCGGCCACGCAGGTCGTGGGCATGGACGAGCATCCGCGCGAGGCCCTGCGTCGCAAGAAGGATTCCTCGATGCGCCAGGCGGTGGAGCTGGTGAAGAGCGGCCGCGCGCAGGCGTGCGTGAGTGCCGGCAACACCGGCGCGCTCATGGCGACGGGCCATTTCGTGCTCAGGTCGCTGCCCGGCATCGAGCGTCCGGCGATCATGTCCGCGATTCCCGCCGAGGGGGGTCACACGCACATGCTCGACCTGGGTGCGAACGCGACCGCCACCGCGGAACAACTGCTGCAATTCGGCTTGATGGGCGCGGTCGTGGCCGCGGATCTGAACGACGAGTCGCGACCGAGCGTGGGCCTGCTCAACATCGGCGAGGAAGACATCAAGGGCCATGCGGTGGTGCAGGAAGCGCATCGCCTGCTCGGCGCGAGCGGGCTCAATTACGTCGGTTTCGTCGAGGGCAACGACATCTTCAGCGGCGAGGTCGCGGTGGTGGTCACCGACGGTTTCACCGGCAACGTGGCGCTCAAGACGATGGAAGGCCTCGCGCGTATGATCGGAGCCGCCATTCGCGAGGAATTCTCCGCCGGCCCGCTGCGGCGCGTGATGGCCGCGAGTGCCTGGCCGGCGCTGTCGGCGGTGCGGGCGCGCCTCGATTCACGCCGCTACAATGGGGCGAGCATGGTCGGACTGAACGGCATCGTCATCAAGAGTCACGGCGGCGCGGACGAGTTCGCGTTCCGTCACGCGATCCTCACCGCGGCGCGCGAAGCCGCGCGCGGAGTCCCCTCGCAGATCGCCGCGGCGCTCGCCGCACAGGTGCGTCACTGATGATCTATTCGCGCATTGCCGGCACGGGCCGCTACCTGCCGGACAACATCGTGACCAACGCCGATCTGGAGAAGATCGTCGATACCACCGACGAATGGATCCGCACGCGCACCGGCATCGAGCGCCGGCACATCGCGCTCGAGGGCCAGACCACGGTCGACCTGGCCGAGCAGGCGGCGCGCATCGCGATGAAGGCCGCGGACGTGAGCGCCAAGGACATCGACTTCATCGCTTTCGGCACCACCACGCCCGACCTGGTGTTCCCCAACTGCGGCGTGCTGCTGCAGGCGCGCCTGGGCGTGCGCGGATGCGCGGCGTTCAGCGTCGAGACCGCCTGCAGCGGTTTCATCTACGCGCTGTCGATCGCGGACAAGTACGTGCGCTGTGGCGAAGTGAAGTGCGCGCTGGTGATCGGCGCAGAAACGCTGAGCCGTTTCGTCGACTGGAAGGACCGCGGAACCTGCGTGCTGTTCGCCGATGGCGCGGGCGCGGCGGTGATCACGCCCGCGGACCAGCCCGGAATCGTCTCCACGCACATTCACGCCGACGGTCAGTACCAGGACCTGCTGTATTACCCCGGCGGAGTATCCAAGGGGTGGCAGCATCCTTCCACCGGTGGCCAGGGCGTGCAGATGAAGGGCAACGAGGTGTTCAAGGTGGCCGTGAACACGTTGGGCCGCATCGTCGATGAGACGCTGGAGAAGAACAATCTGGACAAGTCCGCGATCGACTGGCTGGTGCCGCACCAGGCGAACATCCGCATCATCCAGGCGACCGCCAAGAAGCTGGAGATGCCCATGGAGCGGGTCATCGTGACCGTGCACGAGCACGGCAACACCTCGGCGGCATCGGTGCCGATGGCGCTCGACGTCGGCATCCGCGACGGTCGCATCAAGCGCGGGGATCTCCTCCTGCTGGAGGCGTTCGGCGGTGGGTTTACCTGGGGATCGGCGCTGGTCCGGTACTAGCCGGACGATCTCAGGCCGGGTCTTTCTTGACGCGGCTGAGCCAGACCAGGTAGGGGTCCCAGCCCTGGGAGGGCGACTCCGCGCTGGCCTGCGTCGGTCCTTTGCGCACGCGATCGCGCCAGACGGTCTGGGCATCCCAGCCGTACGCCTGCTCGGCGGCGGGATCGATCGTTTCGAGGTCGTGTCGAAGGGTATTCGCTTTCACTGCACGGCCGGCTTATTGGTGTTCTAGGGCGCGCACTGTATGTAAACGCGGCAGGGCCGGGCGTGAATGAGGTCACACTCTGCGGGGAATCCCTTAAGGTCAGGAGGCAGGTTAGGTTGAATGACGAGGTCGGCTTGAAGAGCTGGATTCCCGCCCTGGCGCTGCTGGTGTGCCCCGTGGCCCTCGGGGACATGTACGTGCTGCCCCCTGCCGGCGTGGACCTCGTAGGCTTGGAGCAGAACACCGTGGCCCGTTTCGAGGACACGATGCCCGATATCGCGCGCCGCTACGGGCTGGGGTACGAAGAGATTCTGATGGCCAATCCCGGCGCAGACCCCTGGCTACCGGGCGACGGCCGCGAGGTACTGCTGCCGACGCGCCACATCCTCCCGCAGGGCACCCGCGAAGGCATCGTCATCAACCTGTCCGAGCACCGCCTGTACTACTTTCCCAAGGCGCAGAAAGGCCAGCCGGCGCACGTCATCACGCACCCGATCAGCATCGGGCAGATGGACTGGCACAC
>DASTQG010000342.1:0-7591 GCA_035761885.1 Steroidobacteraceae bacterium
CCGAGAATGCCAACTATTGCAAGTATCCGGTACCTGTCACCGCGCTGTGACCGCGCTTCGACTGAAGCGCTGACCCGGCCGCGCCATACTTTGCCGCACCGCATGGAAAAACAAATGAGCTCCGCAGCCGACGACGATTATCGTTTCAGCCACCTGGAGCGCGGCGCTACCTACGATGCGGGCATCGCGGCTTCGCCGTGGGATGATTACCTCGCGCGTGCCGAGGAGCGGCTCATCGCGCGCGCGTTCGGCGAAGCACTGCCCTCCATCGGGCGCTCGCTCGACTTCGCCTGCGGCACCGGGCGCATCACCCGCCAGGTCGAGCAACTCGTGCTCGAATCCTGGGGTGTCGACATCTCGCCGACCATGCTGGAGCGGGCTCGCGCCAAGTGCCTGCGCACCGAGTTCCGCCAGATCGATCTCACGCGCGCCACCCTCGCAACCGGACCCTTCGACCTGGTCACTTCGTTCCGCTTCTTCGGCAACGCGCAGGACGAGCTGCGCAGCGCCGCGCTCGCGGCGATGAACCGGCTGCTCGGCGTGGGTGGCTGGCTGCTGGTCGACAATCACCGCAATCCCCATTCCCTCGCACCGCTGCTGCGCCGTCTCACCGGCGGCACGCACGAGCTCGATCTGAGCCATCGCAAGTTCGTGCGCCTGCTGTCCGCGGCCGGCTTCGAAGTGCGGTGGCAGCGTCCGATCGGCGCGTGGATCTGGCGCGACGGTCTGACGGGCGAGACTCTGCGCGCCCGCCGCCCCGACGCGGCTCCCGAATCCTTGTTCCAGCATCGCGCGTGGGTGCCCGTCGCGCCTGCCGCGGTGATCGTCGCGCGCAAGACGAAGGACCTGGATCCTTGAACGCGAACGTGCGCAGCGGCGCGCCGGTGGCAGCGTCCCGGCCGTACGAGGAGGACGCCGCGCGCGTGCGTGCGCTCTACCGCATCCCGGTGAGCGCGTCGCTCGATCGTATTCTCGAAGTTCAGGCGACCAGCCGCGAGCCGACCAGGAAGCGGCCAGCCCCGGTGTTCGCGGGCGAAGCGACCGTCTGGGATGCCCGCGCGCCCGTCGGTGCCCTGACCCGACCCGGTGGTTATCGCCTGCTCGTTCTGCATCGCACGCTCGACGTGCTGGCGCGCGACGCCCAGCTCGCGGGCGATGCGTTCGACGCCGCAGGCTTCATCCGCCGCATCTCCGGCGCGCTCGCGCCGGATGGCTGGGTGGCGGGCTGTGTGGCCAATCGATACTCGCTCGCCACCTGGCTCGGGCGTGCCACGCGCCACGACGGTCGGGCGACGTTCACCGTGCGCAGCTGCAAGCACGTGCTCGAAGGGTCCGGGCTGCAGGATGTGGAAATCTTCGCCGTCTTTCCCGACGCGATGGCGCCCACGGCGCTCCTGAGCCTCGATGCGGACGCGTTTCGGGAATTCTCGCGTCGCGAGCTGGATGCGAGGCGCGCTTGGCTTTCGCGGCAGGCGTACCTTGCGCGCCGCGCCTTCCTGGGCACGGCCGCGGGCCGCTTTCTTTCGGCCGACATCTTCTTCTGGGGCCGCAGGCCGTGATCGAGCTAACGCGCGCCGTGCTGGAGGAGCTCGGACTGGTGCCGAAAGGCACGCGGCCGCGTTTCAACATCGCGCTCACGCGCGGCGCGAGCCTGAGCACCGACGTGTGGCTGCCGGACGGCTCGTTCGTGCACGTGAAGGCCTCGGAGCTAGAGGGGCTGGAAGGGGAATACCAGCGGGCGCGCGCGGCCTTCGAGCGCTTCGCCGAGTACACCGTGGAACCGCTCGGGTTCGTCTCGCGCGAGGGGTGGGACATCCTGGTGACGCGTGGCATCCGCGCAGAACCCCTCGACGCTTCGCACTTCAACGCACGCAGCGCTGTCCCACAGCGGATCGCCGGCTTCTTCGCGCATGCGGCCGCGCTCGCACGACCCGGTCAGCATGCGCACGCGCCTTTGCTCGAAGAGCTGCGCTGCCATCCCGCCACAGCCGCCTGGGCGAGCGACATCGGTGCAACGCTCGGTCCACGGACGCTGGCGGCCCTCGATCGCCTCGGCACGCTGCCGCAGCACGGCGACTTCACGCGCAACAACCTCGCGGTGACCGAGGGCGGCATCGTGGTATTCGACTGGGAAGATTTCGGCGCCTCGCAGTTGCCCGGGCTCGACCTGTGCACGCTGCTCCTGTCACTGGCGCAGTTCGAGGCGCAAACCTTGCGTTCGTGGTTGCGCCCGCAGACTTCGCACCCCGGTGCGCACGCGGCACTCGTGAACCAGGCTTGTCTCGCCCTCGGGCTGAGCGGCGAGTTGTTCCGCAGCCTGGTGCCGCTGTACCTGCTGACTTTCCTGAAGTTGAAGGCCGCCTACAGCGAATGCCTGCGGCAGTCGCTCTTGACCCTCATCGAGGAACTGACGCCGGACCCGATCGTGCGCGTTGCGTGAAGAGGAATGGCCACGAAAGGACACGAAAAACACGAAAGGGAAAAGAAAGAGCTAGCCACAGAAACACACGGAAAGACACAGAAGGAAGAATGAATGGTGTGAAAGGCAGGAAGGGAGAGTCTCTTCATGCATTCCTGACGTTATCTGATCTTCCTTCTGTGTGTTTCCGTGTGTTTCTGTGGCCATTCGACTTCTTCATTTCGTGTTTTTCGTGACCTTTCGTGGCCATTCCCTCCATCAAAACACCGTGCGCGCGTCGAACACCGGCCCGTCGACGCACACGCGCTTCATCGCGGGGCCCGCTTCCGTGCGCACGAGCACGGTGCACCCTGCGCAGCCGCCGACGGCGCACGCCATGAACTCCTCGAGCGACACCTGGCAGGGCACGTCGAAGTCGCGCGCCACTGCGGCGGCGGCCTTGAGCATCGGCGTCGGACCGCAGACGAACATTTCCACCTCGGATAGCTCCGCGCGTGACAGCGAGGACAGCCACACGCGCGCAAGGTCCGTCACGTAGCCGTGATGGCAGCCGGGGAAGTCCGCGAAGCTCGCGAGCCGGCTCGGCACGCCCCATTCTTCGAGCAGCGGCATCGAGGCGATCACGCCCGCCGGAATTCCCGGCAGCAGGATCGTCGAGGGCCGCGCGCGGAAGGGGAAGGGCACTTCGGAGCCCATCAGCACCAGCGGCCGCCATTGGCCGTCGCTGCGCTCGAGCAGCGATTCAGCGAGAAACACCATGGGCGGAATACCGACGCCGCCACCCACCAGCACAGCGCGCGGTCGATCGGGGTGCGGCGTGAAGCCCTTGCCGATGGGCCCTAGGACGTTGACCCGATCGCCGGCGCGCCGCTGCGACAGGTGCCGCAGGCCGGGCCCCACGATCTTGTACAGCACTTCGATCCAGCCTTCCTTGCGATCCACGCGCATGATCGACAGGGGCCTGCGCATGGGCACCGACGGATCGCAGGTGAGATGCACGAAGCTGCCCGGCGTCGCGAGGGCGGCGTTGCGTGGGGCGCGAAGGCGCGCGATGAACTGCTCGGCCGGAAACTCGTGCTGCTCCAGAACCTCGGCGTCCTCGACGAAGAGCGTGCCGCGGTGCGAGCGATCGACGGCTGCGTTCATGCGCGCCTCGTGACGGCTTCGAGCACCGCCATGCGCACCGCCACGCCGTTGCTCACCTGCTGCAGGATCACCGACTGGGGTCCGTCGGCGACCTCCGAGGCGATCTCGATGCCGCGGTTCATGGGGCCGGGGTGCATGACGATCGCGTCGCGCGCGGCGAGCGCCAGCCGCTCGCGGCTCAGGCCGAACTGCGCGAAGTAGGTCGCGGCGTCCGGCACGCTCGCCTGCGTCATGCGCTCCTTCTGGATGCGCAGCATCATGATCACGTCCGCGCCGCGGATGCCCTGGTCGATCGACTCGTGCCGCACGCAGCCCGGGAACTCGGCCGGGGCGGGCATGAAGGAACGCGGCGCGACGATGCGGATCTCGCCGGCGCCGAGCGTGGCGAAGGCGTGGCAGGCCGAGCGCGCGACGCGCGAGTGCTCGATGTCGCCGACGATCGCGATCTTCAGGCGCGCGAAGTCGCCCTTGCTCTGACGGATGGTGAGCGCATCGAGCAGCCCCTGGGTGGGGTGGTTGAGGTGCGCCTCGCCCGCGCTCAGGACGCTCACGTGCGGCGCGACGTGCGCGGCGACGAACGAGGACACGCCCGCTTCGGCCTCGCGCAGCACCAGCACGTCGAGGTGCATGGCCTGCAGGGTGTAGACGGTGTCGAGGATGGTCTCGCCCTTGGTACGCGAGGACAGGTGCACCTCGAGGTTCACCACTTCGGCGCCGAGGCGCCGCGCTGCCAGCTCGAACGAAGCTCGCGTGCGAGTGCTCGGCTCGCCGAAGAGATTCGCGACCGTGATGCCTTCGAGCGTGTCGGCCTTGAGGGGACGCTCCGCGAGCGGGCGCACGAAGCTCTGGGCGCGATCCAGCAGCTTTTCCAGCCGCGCACGATCCAGGCCCTGCAGCGTGATCAGGTGGCGCAGCGTGCCGTCATCTCTGAGTTGCTCGTTCATCGACTGTCCAGCCAGCGTTCCAGGATGACACACGCCGCGGCGGCATCGACGTCTTCGCGCCGCACCCGGCGCTTGCGCGTGCCCGTGCGCCGCGCCTGCCGCAGCGCCTCGCTCGCCTCGAGCGAGGAAAAGCGCTCGTCGACCGTCACCGTATCGATACCGTGGCGCGTTGCGAGCTCGCGCGCGAACTGCTTCGCGGGCTCGGTGAGCGCCGCGGGCGTGCCGTCCGCGTTCGTGGGCAGACCGACCACCAGCACCGTCGGATGCCACTGATCCACCAGCCGCGCGATCGCGGGCCAGTCCACGCCGGCCGGTCCGCTGCTCAGAGTGGTGAGGGGCGACGCGCGGCCGGTCACGGAGTCGCCCGTGGCGACGCCGATGCGCTTGCGTCCGAAATCGAAGGCCAGCGCCACGATGGGCGGTATCGTGGCGGCGTGCCCATTCTCAGGCATGTCCCGCCACGGAGCTGATCTGCGTGAGGTCGATGCCGAGCAGGCGTCCCGCCTTGTGCCAGCGATCCTCGTACGGCGTGTCGAAGATGATGGTCTCGTCGGCCGGGACGCTGAGCCAGGCGTTGGCGAGCATCTCCTGCTCGAGCTGGCCCGCCTCCCAGCCGGCGTAGCCGAGCGCGATGAACGCGTCCGGCGGACCTTCGCCGCGCGCCATCGCCGCGAGCACGTCGCGCGAGGTGGTCACCTGGATGCGGTCGGAAACCTTGAGCGTCGAATCCCAGCTGCCGCCGAAGCGATGGATGACGAAGCCGCGGTCGGTCTGCACCGGGCCGCCGCGCAGCACCGCGGAGTCGCCAATGCGCGTGTTGAGGCTCTCGAGCGAGAGCTGGTCGAAGACGTCGCTCAGCTTCATGGGCAGGGGACGGTTCAGGACCAGTCCGAGCGCGCCGCGATCGCTGTGCTCGCAGACCAGCGTCACGGTCTGGGAGAAATTCGGGTCCGTCATCGCCGGCATCGCGATGAGCAACTGGTTGCAGAGAAACGCCTGATCCGCCATGTCGCCAGTATATCCAAGCTTGCTGTCAGCGGTCCCGGTTCGCCAGCGGCGAACCGGGACCTTCCACCGTCGCGCTTGCGCGTGACCAGTCACTCGGTGGGAGCGGATACCTTCACCGAGGAGTCGACCAGGGCCCCGCCCAGGAACTGCCATTCATAAGCGAAGCGCAGTGCATCGTGCCGGAGCGCGAGTTCCTGCGGGAACGGGTCGAACGGCGTGGACAGCTTCAGGATCGACAGCGCCGCCTGATCGAGCTGCGGATGACCGCTCGAACGGCGGATCAGGATGTCCTCGAGCACGCCGTTGGAGCGAATCGCCACCTCCAGCACCGGGCTGCCCGACAATCCGTGGACCTGCGCCGGGAAGTTCAGCGTGCCGATACGCTCCACCTTGCGCTTCCAGCTGTCCAGGTAGATGGCGACACCCGACTCGCGCGTATTGGGTGTCACGATGAGCTCGCGCAGCTTGCGCCCGCGCAGCGTCATCTCGGGCGCATCGTCGCTCGAGGGGAGCGGGGAAACCGGGCCCGACTGCATGAGCAGGGCGGTCTGCTGCGGGCCGGTGGAAGCTTCCGCGGTGTCGGCGAAGCGCGGAACCTGCGTGGTGCTGGAAGTGCTAGAGAGCAGCTCGACCGCCCCCTGTTGCTGGCCGCTCTGCGTGCTCACCAGCGCCTCACCCTGCGGAATGCCCGGGTTGTCGATGGGCACGAGGGCCGACTGGGGGCTCGCGGCGCGGACTCGCTCCGTCGTGGTGCCCGAACCCTGCTGGTTGCGTTGCGCCAGGTAGTCCGCGTCCGGGTTCTGCGCCGACTCCGGCAGATCGTTCGAGACCAGCAGCACCTCGAGCGTCGGCAGCTCGTCCTGATTGGCCAGTCCGGCGCTGAAGGTCACGCCCAGCAGCACGATCCCGTGGAAGAGGGCGGCGAGGAAGAGCGTCGTCGTGAGCCGATCCTTGATCGGCGCCTGGCCCTCCTTGAGGGACAGATCGACCCGGGGGAGACCGACCATGGGCGCGGCACTATTCATGGCCGGCGCAGTATAGCGTGCGAGGTCAGGACCGCCCGTGCAGGCGTCGCGCGACGGCGTCCATCAGCAGGCCCCCGATCTCGATGCCGAACTGCTTGTCGAGCTCGCGGATGCCGGTGGGGCTGGTCACGTTGATCTCGGTCACGTAGTCGCCGATCACGTCCAGGCCCACGAACAGCATGCCGCGCTCGCGCAGCGCCGGTCCGATCTGCGCGCACAGCCAGCGGTCGCGCTCGCTGAGCTCTCGTCCCTCGCCGCGCGCACCGGCCGCGAGGTTGCCGCGGTTGTCGGTCTCGCTGGGGATGCGCGCCAGCGCATACGGGACGGCTTCCCCGTCCACCAGCAATATGCGCGCATCGCCCTTGGCCACGATCTCGGGGATGTAGCGCTGCACGATCGCGAAGCGCTCGCCGTACTCGGTGAGGGTCTCGAAGATCACGTTGGCGTTCTTGTCGCCACGGTCCACCACGAAGATGGACTTGCCGCCCATGCCGTGCAGCGGCTTGCACACGATGCGCACGTGCTCGCGCAGGAACTCGTGCATGAGCCGCATGTCGCGCGTGATGAGGGTGGGGGCGCAGCACTGCGGGAACCACGCCGTGTACACCTTCTCGTTCATGTCGCGCAGGCCCTGCGGCCGGTTCACCACCAGCGCCCCCTGCAGCTCCGCCCGCTCCAATATATAAGTGGAGTAGATGTACTCCATGTCGAAGGGCGGATCCTTGCGCATCAGGATCGCGTCGAGCTCCCCCAGCCGCCACTCCCGCGGCTCGCCCAGGGTGAACCAGTCCGTGAGGCTGGCCCGTACCGTCAGCGGGCGGGCCTTGGCCAGGGCCACCCCATCCCGGAGCCTCAGGTCCGACAGCTCCAGGTAATGCACCTCCCAGCCGCGCTTCTGCGCCGCGAGCAGCATGGCGAGCGTGGAGTCCTTGGCCGGCTTGATGTCCTGGATCGGGTCCATGACGACGGCAAGGCGGCGGGTGGGCTGGGGCATGGGTCTGGAGTTTGGGGCTTTGGCGCGGAAACGTGAACCCCGTCGCGTGGCGTTT
>DASTQG010000343.1:0-2609 GCA_035761885.1 Steroidobacteraceae bacterium
GAGGACGATTCAGTCGTCGCGCGCCGGCACGGCGAGATGCAGTGGGTGGCGCGCGTGAAGCGCGCGCTCACCGAGCACCGCTTCTTTCTGGAGGCGCAGCCGATCATTCCGATCGACCCGCAGCACACTGCCAAGCACTACGAAATCCTGGTGCGACTGCGCGACGAGAACGGGCGGCGCGTGCCGCCGGGCGCGTTCATGCCGGCCGTGGACCGCTACAACCTCGCGAGCCGGCTCGATCGCTGGGTGATCGCGGCTTCGCTCTCCTGGCTGCGGCGCGCGGGCCAGGAAATGAACGGCATCGATCGCTTCTTCATCAACCTTTCCGGCGACTCGCTCACCGACCGCGAGCTGGTCGAGTTCATCCTGCAAAGCCTGCGGAAGACCGGGATCGCGCCCGAGCGCATCGGCTTCGAGGTGACCGAAACCGCCGCCATCAACAATCTCACGCGCGCCAACCAGATCATCTCCGAGCTGCGGCGCGCCGGCATCGTGTTCGGTCTGGACGACTTCGGCAGCGGCATGTCCTCCTTCGCCTATCTCAAGGCGCTGAGCGTCGACTACCTCAAGATCGACGGCATGTTCGTGGCGAACGTCGCCACCGACGCGGTGGATTGCGAGATGGTGAGTTCCATCAACCGCATCGGCCACGCCATGGGCAAGAAGACAGTGGCCGAGTGCGTCGAGCAGAGCATCGTGCTGGACAAGTTGCGCGAGCTCGGCGTCGACTACGCGCAGGGCTTCGCCATCGGCCTGCCCGTCCCCATCGACGAAATTCTTCTGCGCACCTGACGGCGTCCGCACGGCGGGCGTTGCAATTTCTACGTGGTCTGCGTCTCGATTGCGCCCTGACGGCATGCAATCGGCCGTCCGCGTTGTGTAGACTGGCCGGCGGCATGGTGAGCAAGGACAGAACCATGACGGGAGCATTGGGCGCCGAGAGATCGCACCTCGCGCCGTCCCGCGTGTTGTCCACAGCGGCCAAGGTCGGCGTCGGTTTCCTCACCGCGTTCCTCGTCATCGCCACTCTCGCCTGGACGGGCTATCGCAACGTCGAGGCCCATCGCGTCGATGCGGCGCTGGTCGTGCACACGCGCGAAGTGCTCACGGTCCTTGCGGGCATCGATGCGCAGATCTCGCAGGCCGGTGCCGCGCAGCGCAGCTATCTCCTTACCGGCGAATCCATCTACGTCGGGCGCCAGCAGGCGTCGATGGACGAGGTCGAGGCTCTCGTGCAGTCGTTGCGCACGCTCATCGCGGACAATCCGCAGCAGACGGCGCTGCTCGACACCCTCGCCGGCCAGCTCGCTGACTGGCGTATCGCACTGGAACGCAACAACGAGCTGCTCGCGGCCGAGCCGACACGCTCGGACCTGATGCGCTCGCGCATGGCCGTCCTGTGGGAGCAGCTCGACCTGGTTCGGTCCACTCTCGCGGTTCTCAGCGGGCACGAGCACGACCTGCTCGTGGTGCGACAGGCGCAGGAAGAACGGCGTTCCCTGCACGTGCGCTGGACGTACCTGGGTCTCATCGCGGTCGTGGCACTGCTGCTGGTCGCACTCTTTCCGCGCATCCGGCGCGAGATCCAGGAGCGCCATGCGGCGCAACTTGCCGCGCACGACATGAATCGACGCCTGAGCGCACAGAGCGAAGAGCTGAACCGGAGCAACGAGGAGCTGGAAGCCTTCACGTATTCCGTTTCGCACGACCTGCGTGCGCCGGTGCGCGCCATCGACGGCTTCGCGCGCATCCTCGAGGAGGAGCATGCGGCGCAACTGGACGGGGAAGGGCGGCGCGTGCTCGCGGTCGTGCGCACCAGCAGCCAGCGCATGGGCAGGCTCATCGATGACCTGCTCGCGTTCTCGCGCCTCGGCCGGCAGTCGCTGAATCGAGCGTTGGTCGACATGCGCGCGCTCGTGCAACGCGCGATCGACGGCGTCGGTGCGGACGCGCGTGCGCGCGCCGAGATCACGGTCGGTCCGATCCCGGCCGGGCACGGCGACGCTTCCATGCTGCAGCAGGTGTGGACGAACCTGATCGACAACGCCGTCAAGTACTCGAGCCGGCGCGAACGGGCGCAGATCCACGTCGACAGCTACGAGGCGGGCGGGGAGATCGTGTACCGCGTGCGCGACAACGGCGCGGGCTTCGACATGCGCTACTACGACAAGCTGTTCGGCGTGTTCCAGCGCCTGCACGGCGCGCAGGAGTTTCCCGGCACCGGTGTGGGGCTGGCCATCGTGAAGCGCATCGTCGAGCGGCACGACGGGCGCGTGTGGGCCGAGTCCGCGCCCGAGCGCGGCGCGACCTTCTGCTTCTCGCTGCCCCGGGGCGCCGCATGAGCGACCTGGCGCCCATCGAGATCCTGTATGTGGAGGACAATCCGCAGGACGCCGAGCTCACGATGCGGGCGCTGCGCAAGGCGGCGGTCGGCAATCGCATCGAGTGGGTGCGCGACGGCGCGGAGGCGCTCGAGTTCCTGTTCCAGCAAGGCCGCTTCGCCAATCGCGCCAACGGGCTGCCGCGACTCATGCTGCTCGACCTCAAGATGCCGAAGGTGTCGGGCCTGGAGGTACTCGAGCGCATCAAGGCCGACGAGCGATTTCGCG
>DASTQG010000344.1:0-9126 GCA_035761885.1 Steroidobacteraceae bacterium
GACCTGCCGTTCCTCACTGAGCGGACCCTGCAGCACCTGATCGCCCGGCGCGATCCACAGAAAGTCGCGACCGCGTATCGCAGCGCGAACGACGGTTTGCCGGAGCCGCTCTGTGCGATCTGGGAGCCCGCCGCACGCGAACCGGTGCTTACCTACATCGCGACCGGCAAGCAGTGCCCGCGCAAGTTCCTGATCAACTCCGACGCAGCATTGCTCGATCTGCCCGACGCGCGGGCGCTGGACAATGTGAATACGCCGGAGGAGTTTCGCGCCGCCACGACTGCTGCGGTCGCGAAGACGGTGCGCGTTCAGTACTACGCGATCCTGCGCGAGCAGGCCGGGCGCAGCGCCGAATCGCTGACGACGGCCGCGGCCACGCCGGCCGAGCTCTATGCGGAGCTCGCCGCGCAGCGCGGCCTGCGCCTGGCGCGCGAGCATCTCAAAGTTGCGATCAACGCGGAGTTCGGCGACTGGGATGCGCCGCTGCAGGCGGGCGATACCGTCGTGTTCATTCCACCCGTGGCGGGCGGATGAACGCTTTCTCCTTCAGCGGGCAGCCCTTCGACACCGCGGCGCTCGCGCGCACACTCGCGCATCCCGCGGCGGGCGGGTTCGCTTCCTTCGAGGGCTGGGTGCGCAACCACAACGACGGCCGCAGCGTTCTGCGGCTGGAGTACGAGGCCTTCGCGGAGCTCGCGGTCAAGGAAGGCGAACGCATATTGGCCGAGGCGCACGAGCGCTTCCCGATCGTCGCTGCCGCGTGCGTGCATCGCCTGGGCGCACTCCGGATCGGCGAGCTGGCGGTCTGGGTCGGCGTCAGCGCGCACCACCGCGACGAGGCGTTTCGCGCATGCCGCTACATCATCGATGAAGTGAAGCAGCGCGTGCCGATCTGGAAGAAGGAACACTATGCGGATGGCGACTCCGGCTGGGTGAATTGCGAGCGCTGCGCCCATCCCGCCTCGGCCCACGAGCACGAGCACGCCCCCGAACACGCGCAGGTCGACTATTCGCGCCAGGTTGCGCTGCCCGAGATCGGCGAGGCCGGGCAGCGCAAACTCGCCGTCAGCCGCGTTCTCGTCATCGGCGCGGGCGGCCTGGGCGTGCCCGTGTGCTCGTACCTGGCCGGTGCCGGCGTCGGCACCCTCACGATCGTCGATGGCGACCGCCTCGAGGCGAGCAACCTGCATCGCCAGCCGCTGTACGCACTGGCCGACGTCGGCAAGCCCAAGGCGCAACTCGCCGCCATGCGCCTGCGCGCCCTGAACCCGCAGGTGCGCGTGCACGTGCGCATCGAGAAGTTCGGCGCCGCGAACGCCGCACAGCTGCTTGCGCAACACGATCTCGCGGTCGATTGCACCGACAACTTCGCCGCGAAGTTCCTGCTGAACGATGCGTGCGTGCTCGCCGCCAGGCCCGCGATCTTCGCGAGCGTGTATCAGCTGGAAGGCCAGTTGCAGGTCTACCGGCCCGAGGATGCGTCATCGCCGTGCCTGCGCTGCATCTGGCCGCAGGCGACGCGCGACGGGATCACCGGCAATTGCGCCGAGGCGGGCGTACTGGGGCCGGTGCCGGGGGTGCTCGGCAGTCTGCAGGCGCTCGAAGCTCTCAAGCTCCTGCTCGGCCTGCCCGGTCAGCTGCGTGACGGAATTCTGCTCCTGGATCTCAGCACTCTGGCGCTGCGGCGGCTCAAAGCCCCACGCCACGCCGCGTGCACGAGCGGACGCTGCGTGCGCGTGAGCGGCCTGCCCGCCGAGACGGATCCAGATCTCGAGCTGCGTTTCGGCTCGCTCGCGAATGCACAGCGCTCTGGCTTCACCCTGATAGACATTCGCGAAGCCGTCGAAGCCGCCGCGCGGCCGCTGCCCGAGGTCACGTGCGCGCGCGTGGGCGTGTCGGAACTGCTCGCGGATCCCGCGCAACTGCGTCCGGACGAGCGCTATCTGCTGGTGTGCGCCCGAGGCGTGCGCAGCCGCGAGGCGGCCACGGCCCTGCGCACGTCGGGCGTGAAGAACGTGTACTCGCTCGCCGGCGGCCTCGGGAGCCTCTGATCGACCCCCGAGCGCTCGCCGGCGAGGACGCCGCGGTCCGACAGACCTCCTAGTCCTTCGGCTTCGCCTCGTCGGCGGTTTCCTGCACGCCCTCGCGAGCCTCGTCGATCACATCGTCGACCTTGGCCGAGGTGGGCTCCTCGCCCTGCTTGACCGTCTCGATCGCCTCGTCCACTTCCTCGCCCGCCTGCTCGAGCGGTCCTTTCTTCTCGCAACCGGTCAGCGCCAGCGCTCCGGCCAGTGTCAACAGCGCGCACAATCTACGCATCGCACTCTCCTCGTTCAACCAGCGGTATGGAACCGGCGTCAGGCCGGACTTGACGAAACTTCTCAGCGAACCTGGCCCGCGCCGCGCACCAGGTACTTGTAGCTCGTGAGCTGCTCCACGCCCACCGGACCGCGCGCGTGGAACTTGTCCGTGGAGATGCCGATTTCCGCACCCATCCCGAACTCGCCGCCGTCGGCGAATTGCGTCGAAGCGTTGTGCAACACGATGGCGCTGTCGACCCGTGCCAGGAACCGTTCGGCCGTGGCCGCGTTCGCCGTCACGATCGACTCGGTGTGCGCCGAGCCGTAGCGCTGGATGTGCTCGACGGCCGCATCCACGCCGTCCACCACGCGCGCCGCGATGATCGCGTCCAGGTACTCGGTGCGCCAGTCGGCTTCCGATGCAGGCCGCACCCGGGCATCCGCGGCCTGCACCGTTGCATCGCCACGCACCTCGCAGCCCGCATCGAGCAGCGACCTGACCAGCGGTGCCAGGTGCGTTGCGGTGCAGCCGCGGTCCACGAGGAGCGTTTCCGCCGCCCCGCAGATGCCCGTGCGGCGCAGCTTGGCGTTCAGTACGATCGCGCGCGCCATGTCCAGATCAGCGTCGCGATCGACGTAGACGTGACAGTTGCCTTCGAGATGGCCGATCACCGGTACCCGTGCCTCCCGCTGCACGCGTTCCACCAGGCTCTTCCCACCCCTTGGAACCACGACATCAACATAGCCGCGCATCTCGCCCAGCAGGTGTCGGACGGCATCCCTATCCGTTGTGGGAATGAGCTGAATCGCGCTCACCGGGAGTTGCGCGGCGCGCAAACCTGCTTCCAGGCAGGCATGAATGGCCTGGCTGGAACCGAAACTCTCGGAACCGCCGCGCAGGATCGCGGCGTTGCCCGATTTCAGGCACAGCGCGCCGGCATCCGCGGTCACGTTCGGGCGGCTCTCGTAGATGATGCCAACCACCCCGAGCGGCACTCGCACCCGCTCGATGCGCAGACCGTTCGGCCGGGTCCATGCCGCAAGCACGGTGCCGATCGGATCGGGGAGCTTCGCGACCTCCTCCACCGCGCGTGCCATGGCCTCCACGCGCTCCTCATCGAGCATCAGGCGGTCGACCAGCGACCCGGCAAGGCGCGCCTGTTGCGCGGCACGCAGGTCGAGGTCGTTCGCTGCCAGGATCTCCCGGCTGCGGTTGCGGATCGCTCCCGCGGCTGCGGCCAGCGCGGCGTTCTTCTGGGCGGTAGTCGCACGCGCCAGCATCTGCGAAGCGGCGCGGGCGGCGCGACCCATCGCCTGCATGAGCTCGCCCAGCGTCTGCGAATCCGGTTGCTGGCCGTCGCGCAACACCTCGGTGGTCATGGCGTGTCTCCCAGCCATACCAGGTCGTCGCGATGGATCATTTCATCGCGCCCGCGAAAACCCAGGATCGATTCGATCTCCGTGCTCTGCCGCCCCATGATGCGCGCCGCGTCGCTGTCCGAGTACGCGCAGATGCCGCGCGCGATCTCCCGCCCGTCCGGCGCCAGCACGCTCACCGTATCGCCGCGCTCGAAACGTCCCACCGCCTTGATGACGCCCGCGGGCAGAAGACTCTTGCCGCCGCCGAGCGCCGTGACCGCGCCGCCGTCCACCGTGAGCGCGCCGGCAGGGCGCAGCGTGCTGGCGATCCACTGCTTGCGCACGCCGACGGGCGAGGTCGACGGCAGGAACCAGGTGGAACGCGCGCCCTCCTCGATCTGGCGCAGCGGATGCTGCACGCGTCCGCTCGCGATGCACATGGCGCAGCCGGCGTTGAATGCGATGCGCGCCGCGGCGAGCTTGGTCGCCATGCCGCCCGTGCCGACGTCCGATGCCGACCCACCCGCCATCGCCTCGATCTGCGGCGTGATCTGCAGTACGCGTCCTATGAACTGCGCGCCTGCATCCTTGCCAGGATCAGCCGTGTACAGGCCATCGACGTCAGAGAGCAGCACCAGGCAATCGGCGCTGATGGTCTGCGCGACGCGCGCGGCGAGGCGATCGTTGTCGCCATAGCGGATCTCCGCGGTCGCGACGGTATCGTTCTCGTTGATGACCGGCACCGCACCGAGCTTGAGCAGCGTCGCGAGCGTGCTGCGCGCATTCAGGTAACGACGGCGGCGTTCGGTGTCCTCCAGCGTCAGCAGGATCTGCGCCACGGTGAGCTTGTGAGCTTCGAGCACTTCCTTCCAGGCGTGCGCGAGCCGGATCTGCCCGACCGCCGCCGCGGCCTGGCTCTCTTCGAGGCGCAGCTTGCCGGCACCGAGCTCCAGGTGTCGCCGGCCCAGCGCGATGGCGCCGGAGGACACGAGAATCACCTCCTGCCCGCGCCGACGCAGCCGCGCCACGTCTTCGGCCAGGGCCTCCAGCCAGGCGCGGTTGAGGCGTCCGTTCGCCTGGTCGACGAGCAGCGCAGAGCCCACCTTCACGACGATGCGTTTCGCATCCGCGAGGGCGCGGGCGGTTTCCTTGCGTTCTGCCTGGCTCACGGTCCGATCTTAAAGGAGAACGCGCGCCATCGGCGCCCACGCCGCGATCAGCATCAGCACCAGGCCCGGCAGCACGCCGGCTGCGAACCTCGCACCGCCGGACACCCACGCCACCACCGCCTTGGTGATCGTGTTGGTGGTGAACGCGAGCAGGATCGCGAGCAGCGCAAAGTTCGAGGCGATGGCTCCGGACCGCGCCAGGCTCGCCGCGGATACGGCCGAGGAATGAGCATCCGCGAATCCCGCCAGCGCGACACCGATCACGCCTCCGCGCGCGCCGAAGAAATGATTCAGCAGCGCGGAGATGAACAGGACCGCGGTCACGGTGAGCGCGAACACGATGGCTGTGCGTGGCTGGAACGCGCGGCCGGCCCGCTCCTGCCCGGCATCCTTGCTCTTCAGCGCACGCCACGAGAACGCCGCCCCGTAGAGGATCGCGACCGTCCCCGCACCGATGAGTGCGGGCCACAACTGCGCGAGCAGCGCCTGGTCGGCGATGCCGATCACGATTGCCAGCTGAATGACGGTCGGCACCGAGCTCAGAGCCGCTCCTGCGATCGCCCCGCGCGCGCCGCTGCGCGCACGGCTGCCCATGGAGGCAATGGTTGCAACGCTCGAAACGAAACCCCCCGCGAGACCCGCGATCGCCAGGCCCCGGGCGGCGCCGAAGGTACGAAGGGCAACGTAGCCGGCCGCATTGATCAGCATCACGGTGACGGCGAGCGTCCACACGATGCGCGGGTTGATGACACCGAACGGATCCACGGTCCGGTTGGGAAGCAGTGGCAGCACCACCAGGGCTGCCGCGGCGAGCAGCACGGCGTCCGTGAGCTCCTGCTGGCTGAGCCGCTCACTCACCCAGCGATGCAACCAGGAACGCGACACCAGCAAGAGAGCCACGAGCACACCGCAGGCGGCCGCGACGATCACGTTCACCTGCGCGAGCCCTCCCAGGGCGCAGGTGAGGACCATGGCGACCTCGCTGGTCAAGCCTGGGTCGTCGCCCGTCGCGCGGTTGTAGGCGACGGTCGCGAACAGCGCCGTCACGGCGACGGCGAGCAGCAGACCTGTGGTCCCCGCCGAGAGTTGCCCGATTCCGCCGAGCAGCCCGGCCAGTGCAAAAGTGCGCACGCCTGCCGGCACGCGCATGCCCTCGGGCCGGTTCTTCTCGCGCTCCATCCCCACCAGCAACCCGATACCGAGCGCGGCGGCGATTCCGAGGGCAGTGGGTGGTGGTGGTGCGTCGAGCATTCGCCGTACTGTCGCAAATGCCCGAACGCGGTGCAAAAACCCCCCGGCGGCGGATTGCCTGCCCGCAGCCGAGACCCTAGACTTCGCTGCCTGCCGCCATGGTCGCGCGGCAGTGTCAGAGGTGTCCCGTGGGAAGAGATCATGATCCGGTCGCCGGCCAGTGGTACGAGAACCTGGAGGAAGAGGAAACCTTCCAGGTGCTCAGCGTCGACGCGGACTCCGAGCTGATCGAGATCCAGTATCTCGACGGCGATGTGGAGGAAATCGACCTGGAAACCTGGGCCGAGCTGGACCTGGACCTCACCGAGGAGCCGGAAGGCTGGTCGGGCTCGGAGGGCGACGATGCCGACGATGAGGAGGAAGAGGATCTCGACGAGGAGGAAGACGAGGACGACGATGACTGGGACGACGACGACGATGATGACGAGGACGACCTCGACGACGACGGCGATCGCGACAACTACTAGCAGCCCATCTGAATCACCCCCGTGAGCCGCGCCGGACCCGCTGAGGCGACGCGGACCATGTCCGCCGGACACGACAACTGGTATCACGAGCGCGAATCGGCCTGGCTCTACGCCAGGGTCGCCGCGCACGAGCCGGATCCGCGCAAGCGCGAGCTGTTTCTTTCGCTCGCCCGCGCCGCCGAACGCCAGGCGAAGCGCTGGGAAGAAGCCTCCGGCAAGCCCGCCCCCGTCTTCAAGCCGACTTTGCGTGCGCGCATCGTCGCGCGCCTGCTGGCGATCACCGGTCCGAGCGGCATCCGGCCCGCGCTTGCGGCGATGAAACTGCGCGGGCTGTCGATCTACGACGCCGCTCCCATGCCGCGCGCCGGCGCACCCTTCCCGGGTCACGCGATGCCGACGTCCGTGGACGAAATCGGACTGCGCCACAAGCGCCTGTCCGGCGGCAACCTGCGTGCGAGCGTGTTCGGCGTGAACGACGGCCTGGTCTCCAACGCGAGCCTCATCCTGGGCGTGGCGGGGGCCGGAGCCTCCTCCGACATCCTCATCACCACCGGCATCGCGGGCCTGCTCGCCGGCGCGCTGTCGATGGCGGCGGGCGAGTACGTCTCGGTGCGCTCGCAGCGCGAGATGTACGAATACCAGATCGCGCTGGAGCGCGACGAGCTCGCCGAGTACCCGGAGGAGGAAGCGGAGGAACTGGCGCTCATCTACGCGGCGCGCGGCATGGAGATGTCTCGCGCGCGCGAGCTGGCGCAGGAGATGATCTCCAACCCCGAGCTTGCGCTCGAAGCGCTGTCGCGCGAGGAACTGGGGCTGAATCCCCACGAGCTGGGCTCACCCTGGGGCGCCGCGCTGTCCTCGTTCGCTTCCTTCGCGGCGGGCGCGGCATTGCCGGTGCTGCCCTTCCTCACCGGCCTCGGGAGCGCGCAGGCGCTCTTCGCCAGCGTTCTGGTGAGCGCGGCGGGCCTGTACGCGGTGGGAATGGCGATCAGTCTCTTCACCGGCCGCAACGCCTGGTTCGGCGGACTGCGCATGCTCGCCATCGGCGTCGCGGCGGGCCTCACGGCGCACCTGATCGGCCGTGCGCTCGGTGTCGCCATCGCTTGAGCAACGCGCTGCCCGCCGGCTATCCCCAGGCGTGCGAGCGCACGGTGCGCACGCGCGATGGCGTCGAGTACCGCATTCGCCCGATCAGGCCCGACGACCTGGAACGCGAGTACGAATTCGTGCGCAGCCTGTCGCACGATGCACTCTACAACCGCCTCATGTACGAAGTGCACGAACCCACGGACGCGCTCATCCGTCCGCTCGTGAACATCGATTACGAGCGGCACATGGCGCTCGTTGCGGTGGATACCGACGCCTGCGGGGCGGAGCACATCATCGGCGTGGCACGCTATGCGGTAGACGCGCAGCGCGCGGAGCACGAGTTTGCGGTGGCAGTGACCGATGCATGGCAGGGGCGCGGCATCGGCACCACGCTGTTGCGGGACTTGTTTGCTTACGCCCGCGGGCGCGGACTGCGGCGCCTGGGGGGAACCGTGTTTCCCGGCAACGAACGGATGCTGGCGCTGGCCCGCCGCATGGGCCTGGAGCTGTCCATCAACCCGGACGATCCCAGCCTGATCCGCATCGCCAAGGATTTCGGCCAGCCGCCCTGAGGAGAACGCCCTTGCAAACGGGGGGCACGTCCCCAGATGGACAGCCATCCGTCCGGGCCGCCTTGCATGCAAGTCGCTGACGCGCTGCTAGAATCCGCACCGCGCGCGATCCAAGAACTGGCGGGGTCGGCCCGTGTCATAACGTTCGCGCCGAGTCACATCACAAGGGACACTCAATGAAACGCGTCTTCCTGTTCGTCCTGACCAACCTCGCGGTGCTGGTACTGCTCTCCATCGTGGTACGGCTGCTGGGACTGGATCAGTTCCTGTACCAGAACGGCCTGAACCTGGGTGGTCTGCTCGCCTTCGCGGCGGTGTTCGGATTCGGCGGCGCGTTCATCTCCCTGCTGCTCTCCAAGTGGTCGGCCAAGCGCGCCATGGGCGTGCACCTCATCACGCAGCCGCAGAATGCCCGCGAAGCGTGGCTCCTGAACACCGTGAAGAACCACGCGCAGCGTGCCGGCATCGGCATGCCCGAGGTGGGCATCTTCCAGACTCCCGAAATGAACGCCTTCGCCACCGGCGCGCGGCGCGACGCCGCGCTGGTTGCGGTGAGCACGGGGCTGCTGGAGGGCATGTCGCAGCAGGAAGCCGAAGCGGTCATCGGGCACGAGATCAGCCACGTCGCCAACGGCGACATGGTCACGCTCACGCTCATCCAGGGCGTGGTGAACACCTTCGTGATCTTCATCGCGCGCGTCGTCGGACATTTCGTCGACCGCGTGCTGCTCAAGAACGAGCAAGGCCACGGCATCGGGTACTTCTTCACCGTCATCGCGGCTGAGATCGTGCTCGGCCTGTTCGCGAGCATGATCGTCGCGTGGTTCTCGCGGCAGCGCGAATTCCGCGCGGACGCGGGTGGCGCGTACCTGGCCGGCCCGCGGTCGATGATCGGCGCTCTCGAGGCGCTCAAGCGTGC
>DASTQG010000345.1:0-2193 GCA_035761885.1 Steroidobacteraceae bacterium
CTCCGCCACGGGACACTCGATGCGCGACACATCGTCCGCGGCAATGCCGTACTCCTCCCGTGCGCGCAGCACGGCATCGACGTACGGATGCAGCACGTGCGCCGCCGGGTACGGCTTGAAGGAGGCGTTGCGGCTCTCCCATTTGTCGCCGAGGCCGTTGGTCACGCGGCCCAGATCCCTGGCAGTATCGGGATGCTGCAGGTGCGAGGCAAACAGACCGAACCGGCCCTCGAGGACGGTCGGCGGCCCGGTCACCCCCTCGTGCGCGAGCGTGGCCGCGGCGATGCCGCTCTGCGCCGCGAAGCCGGAGTGCAGGAACTTGGACTGCGTGCCATCGACCCAGCATTCGAGCAGGCCGGCGGCCACGCTGCCGCAGATCCCGGCGGCACGCGCCATCGCCTCCCGGTCGCTGCCCAGGAGCTTTCCCGCCAGATACGTGATGCCGAACGGCGCGAAGAGACCGGTGGGATGAAATCCGCGCCGGTGGAACTGGCCCGGAGCAACGCTCCCGACGCGCGCAGAGATCTCGTTGGCCAGCGCGATCGCAACGATCGCGTCGCGGCCGGAGACGGGCCGGCTTTCCGAGAGTGCCAGCGCCGCCGCGACCGCGGGGCTGCTCATGTGGACGATCGATTCGTTGTGCGTGTCGTCGAACTCGAGCGCCTGAGCGAACGAGGCGTTGGCGAAGGCGGCCGAGGATACCGAAACCCTGTCACCCGTGCCGAGAATGCGTGCGGGACCTGGCGGCGACAACGCCATCGCCGCGGCGCGGGTCGAGCGGCCGAACGGAGTGTCCGACCCCGCCAGCGCCAGGCCAAGGACGTCCAGCACCCGCAGCTTGGTTGTCGCGACAACGTCCGCGGGCAGGTCGTCGAAGGTGAGATGGGATACCCAGGCCGCCAGGCATGCCGCCAGCGGCTTTTCGACATCGCTCAGATGACCCAAATGCGCAAGCATTATGTCGCATGAACAAGCTCCGCTGCGCGATCCTGGACGACTACCAGCAGGCGGCTCTCGGCTCCGCCGACTGGAGCACGCTGTCCGCATCGGTCGACGTTCGCGTGCTGCATAGGCACGCCAGCGACGAGGAACTGGCGGCGCTGATCGGCGATTGCGAAATCGTCGTCCTGATGAGGGAGCGCACGCCATTCACGCGGTCGTTGGTCTCCCGCCTGCCGGCGCTGAAATTGATCGTCACAACGGGAATGCGCAACGCGGCAATCGACCTGGACGCCGCGCGCGAACAGGGCGTGACCGTCTGCGGCACGGCCAGCCGCGCGGAGCCCCCGGCGGAGCTGACCTGGGCGCTCATCCTTGCGCTCGCGCGCAGCATCGCGCAGGAAGCCGGATCGTTTCGCGCCAATGGGCCATGGCAGAGCACGGTCGGAGTGGACCTGCATGGACGGACGCTGGGCGTGCTCGGCCTCGGCAACATCGGCAGCCGGGTTGCGCGCGTGGGTGTCGCGTTCGGCATGCGCGTGGTGGCGTGGAGCGAGAACCTGACGCCAGCGCGCGCCCACGACGCCGGGGTTGAGCTCGCCTCGTCGAAGCAGGATCTGCTCGAACAGAGCGACGTCGTCTCCATCCACCTGGTGCTGAGCGCGCGCACGCGTGGTCTCCTCGGCGCAGCTGATTTGCGCCGCATGAAACCCACGGCCTACCTGGTCAACACGTCACGCGCCCCGATCGTGGACCGGGACGCGCTCATCCAGGCGCTGCGGGAAGGATGGATTGCCGGTGCGGGCCTCGACGTATTCGAACAAGAGCCGCCTTCGGCGGATGATCCGTTGCGAACGCTGCCGAACGTGCTGGCCACGCCGCATCTCGGCTATGTCTCGCAGGAGAATTACAGAACCTACTACGGGCAGGCGGTCGGGGATATCGCGGCGTTCCTGAAAGGCGCGCCGATCCGAGTGTTGAATACGCCATGACCATGAAGAGGTATCTGCTGTCACTGCCCGAGCGGCTCGTGCGGTCCGTCTTCGGGCTCGGGGCCGGCATCGCGCGCGAAGTCGGAGAAGTGGTGCTCCCCGAGCGTCTGAAGCAGACGCAGCTCTATCAGAATCTGGTGGATACCACGCTGCGTTTCCTGATCGAGCAGGTGGGTCAGGTCGATGGCGTGTATTCGGCCGATGCGCCGCTGCCGGCGGACTTTCTCAAGCGGCGGACAGCGGGCAACGCGATCGAGGCGCT
>DASTQG010000346.1:0-10433 GCA_035761885.1 Steroidobacteraceae bacterium
CCCACTTGGGACGTCAACACCAGAATTTGCGTAAGGGCGCGGCAGGTGGCGACCTGCACCGCGAGAATTGCGTCGCAACGAGAAGACGCGTGGGAGCAACGCACACTCAGCAGTGTGCGCATAGCCCAACGTCTGCGCTGAACGCGCGGGTGCTAAGTGCTGCAGACTCGATGGCTTGGCGCTCTGCATGCGCACCGTCGCCAGCTGACGACGCTCAGGACGCGACAGATCGCCGCGAGCACAGTCGCGGTGCAAGAAATTCCTTGCACGCACGCCGGGGGAGCCCGTTGGATTATTGGGTTATCCCGGACGATCTGCGCAAGGAATGCGCGTCAATGCGGCCCGTACTTCTCCAGGCTTTCGAGCAGCGACACGTAGTCGAACGGCGGAATGAGCTCGTTCGCCGCGAGGCGCGCGATCCATTCGATCATCCTCTCGTAGCTTCCGCCCTCGATGCGCCCGGCGCCGATGTCCTCGAGCAGCTCGCGACCGACTTCTTCGAGTGTTTGCATGGTCGCCACTCTCCGCGTGCGCGAAGCTGCGGCCAATGCGGAAATGCGGTGCGTTTGACTGCATTTCACTCATCGCTGCCGCCGCGCGCGACGCGGTCGCGGCAGATCCGCCGGCGTCGAGGCAACCTTGAAATCCGGATAGGGCGGAGGCGGGCTCTTCGGATCGAAGTCCACCAGCTCGCAATCGCGACAGCCGCAACGAATGCAGCGCAGGCGCTTGCGAATCGACTCGAGCGTGGCTGTCCATCCGTAGCGGTTCGCGAGGCGCAGCGGCTCGAGCCGTTTCGAGTGTCGGCAGGGCAGGCTCGCGCAGCGTGCCCACAACGGCCGTCGCGCGCGCTCCACGTAGTGCCCCAGCGTTTCCGTCAGTTCCAGCCGCAATTCGGATCGTCCGAGAACTCCGGCGCAGAGGATCGCGCGAGCTTCTGCGCAGCGTCCATCCAGTACCGCGCGGTCAGTGCTCCTGTACGCCGCTGGAATATCCAAGCCCTTCCGCGACTTACACGTCCGCACGTGCCCGCCATGCAAACCCGCTGACGCAGCGCATCAGTGCCGGTAAGCTTCGTCTCGTTCCCAAAACCATCCGCGCCCGCGGTTACTGGACAACCAATGCGTCTCGCACCCTGGGTACTCGCCATGAGCGTTCTCGTTTCCGCTTCCTCCCACGCCGCGACCTACGACGACCTGGTCGCGCTGTTCAACGACTGGCGCAAGTTCGAAGCAGCGCCGATGCGCGACGGCGCGCCGGACTACACCGCCGAGACCATCGCGCGCAAGCACAAGGAGCTCGCCAGCTGGCAGGCGCGCCTGAAGGCGATCGATCCGAAGTCCTGGCCCATCCCGCAGCAGGTGGACTACGAGCTCGTGCGCGCCGAGATGAACGGCTTTGATTTCTACGCGCGCGTGCTCAAGCCGTGGGCGCGCGATCCGGCCTGGTACAACACCGTGTGGACGGCGCAGAGCGATACGCCGGCGCACGAAGGGCCGACCCATCACGGTCTCGCGGAACTGTGGACCTACGAGTACCCGCTGTCTGCCGATGCGCAGAAGAAACTCACCCGTGAGCTGAGCGTCGTGCCACCGCTGCTCCAGCAGGCGCGTACGAACCTCGCGGCCAGCAATGCGCGCGACCTTTGGGTCGGCGGCATCAAGCCGATGAAGCAGCAGATCGATGCGCTGGCGGATCTCGACAAGAAGACCGCGAATGCGAGCAAGGAGCTCAAGAACGCGATCCGCGCGGCGAACGAGGCGACGACCTCGTACGTGAAGTGGCTCGAGGAGCAGGCGCCTTCCAAGAACGGCCCGTCGGGCGTCGGCAAGGAGAACTACACCTGGAGTCTGCAGAACGTGCACCTCGTGCCCCTCACGTGGGAAGACGAGGTCGCGTTGCTACAGCGCGAGCTGGCGCGCGCTCACACGTCGCTGCGTCTCGAGGAGGAGCGCAACAAGAATCTGCCGCAGCTCAAGGCGAGCGCGACGCCGGAGGAGTATCTCAAGCGCGGCAATGACGAGATCACGCGCTGGATGGAGTTCCTCAAGAAAAACGACCTCATCACCATCAAGCCGAACATGGATCCGGCGCTGCGCGCGCAGATCGGCGAGTTCGTGCCGGAGCCCGAGCGCAATTTCTTCGGGATCGCGGTGCATTACGAGCCGCTCTCGCTCTACACGCACTTCTATCACTGGTGGGATCTCGCGCAGATGCGCGATGAGCCGCACAAGAGCCCGATCCGCCGTGGGCCGCTGCTCTACAACATCTGGGACAGCCGCGCCGAAGGCATGGCGACCGCGATGGAAGAGATGATGCTGCACGCGGGGCTGTACGACCACAATCCGCGTGCGCGCGAAGTGGTCTGGATCATGCTGGCGCAGCGCGCGGCGCGCGGTCTGGGGTCGTTGTATGCGCACGCGAACATGATCACGATGAAGGAGGCGGCGGACTTCCACGTGAAATGGACTCCGCGCCGCTGGATGCGCGAGGACGATTTGCTCGGCTTCGAGCAGCACATGTACATGCGCCAGCCGGGTTACGGCTCTAGCTATTTGACCGGCAAGTTCCTGCTGGAGCGGCTGCTGGCCGCGCGTTCGCAGGCGCTCGGCAACGACTTTTCCATGAAGCGCTATTACGCCGAGCTCAATGAGGCCGGGATGATCCCGGTGTCGATGATCTCGTGGGAAATCACGGGGCGGCGCGGGGAGTTCGTGCCGGAGCGGGCCGCGCCACGCTGAGGCGCACGCTTGGATTATTGGACTATCGCTGTGACGCAGGTCCGCGCGTTTGCAGGGCGGTTGCGCCCGTCGTGCAGCCTTGGGGAAATTGCGCGTTCCGGCCACATTTCGCGCAAGACGGGACGAACGCGCGCCGTGTAGGATCGCTCCCGCAAGGAGTGGCGAGGGAGCGTGATGGGGTCCATGTACGCATGGTGGCTTTGGGCCGAGCTGTGCGGCTTTTGCACGTACGGCAACGCCGGCGTGTTGGCGGCGGCCGCCATCTCCGCGCACGCGGATGAAGTCCGCACCTTCGATATCCCACCGCAATCGCTCGATGCCGCGTTCGTCGTGTTCCTCGAACAGGCCGGGCTCGGTTCCATAGTTACTGGTGCAAAGCTGTCGGGCCTGCAAACGCGCGGCGTGCGCGGCACGATGACCGTGCGCGAAGCGCTCGAGCAACTGTTCGCTGGCACGCCTGTGAAGCCTGTCGAGAAGGGCGATGGTTTCGAGTTGACGAGGCGGGACGATGCGGGTGCAGCCGTTACGCTGCCGAAGAATCCGCCGCGTTTCGGCTCCGGCTCGGCGCGTGCGCCCGCGCGCGAGCGGTCAAATCCGGTCTGGCTGAGCGAGCCCGAATACCTCGATCGGCACGGCATGACGGTCACGGGTTCGCACATACCCCGGCCGGCGGGTCCTTTGAGCCCGCCTGTTCTGGAGCTGGATCGAAACAAGCTCGAACGCGTCGGTATTGCCCAGGTTCCGGAGCTCGCCGACACGGTCCCGCAGAACTTTGGCGGTGGCCCGACCGAGGACACCATCCGTGGCATCGAAGCGGAAACGAATTCCGCGCGTGGTTTCGGGTTCAACCTGCGCGGGCTCGGCGCGGGCAACACGCTGGTCCTCTTGAACGGAAGGCGCCTCGCGGCTGGGGGTTCGGAAGGTTCGTTCGTCGATGCCGCCAACCTGGCGCTGTCCGCTGTCGACCACGTGGAGATCATGGCCGCCGCGGCCTCGCCGCTGTACGGGTCGGACGCGGTAGGCGGTGTCGTCAATCTGGTCACGAGGCATGACCCTGGCATCGAGACGGTCGTACGCACGGGCGGCGCCACGGACGGCGGGCTCGCCGAGTATCAGCTCGCGCAGCGTTTCGGCGTTCCGTGGGATGGCGGTAGTGCCGTTCTTTCCTTCGAGCTGTTCGATCGCGACAGGCTGCGCGCGGGCGATCGCGAGCTCGCACGCAGCGACCTGCGCCCGTTCGGCGGTGACAACTTCGACACCGTCAACGGCAATCCCGGCACGCTCGTCGACGGTGGCATCCCATACGCCATCCCGGGCGGGCAGGACGGGCGCTCGCTCGATGTCGGCGATCTCGCGGCCGGCACTGCCAACCTGTACGACCTGCGCGCGGGTTCCGATCTGCTTCCCGAGCAGCGGCGCGTGAGTGGCCTGCTCTCTCTGCGTCACGAGTTGTCGGAGCTCGTCTCGCTGTACTCGGACGTGACCGTCGCGCGACGCAACGTGGTGGCCGAAGCGCCCGGCGTGCGTGCAGCGTTGACGGTGCCGGACTCCAATCCCTATTTCGTGAGTCCCGGCGGTAACCCGGCAGTGGTGGTCAACTACGATCTGGGACGAGACCTCGGGCCCACCCAACAGGCGGTGACGGTGGATTTCGCCAACGCGGCGGCAGGGGCGCACGTCCAGTTCGGGCGCGGCTGGCTGCTCAACACCTACGTGGGCTACGGCATGGAGAGCCAGGACCAGGTGCGCAGCAACGTGGTCGACTTCGAGAGTCTCGCGCTCTTCCTCTCGGATCCGAACGAAGAGACCGCCTTCAACCCCTTCGGCGACGGCTCGCACACGCCGATCTCGACCATCGAGGCCATTCGCGCGAGCCAGACTCTCGCGACCCGCTCGCGGATCGGGACGATCCATGTCGGCGGCGACGGTCCGGTCGCAGCGCTCCCGGGCGGCGATGCGATGCTCGCGCTCGGTGCGGAGTACCGCGCACAGGAATTCAGGTCGGGCAACGAGCTGCTGAGCAGCCGTGGCGCCACGTCCCTGGGCAACGAATTCGAACGCGAGGTGGCGTCGGTCTTTGCCGAGCTGCGCGTGCCGCTGTTCGGAGGAAGCAACGCGCGGCGTGGCCTGCACGAAATGGAGATGTCGTTCGCGGCACGATACGAGCACTACGACGACTTCGGCGACAAGGCGGTGCCGGGGATCGGACTCTCGTGGTCTCCGGTCCCGGGGCTCAAGCTGCGCACGAGCTGGGCGGAATCGTTCAAGGCGCCGAACCTCGCAGACCTCGATCAGACCAGCAATCTCAGCCAGCTCTTCCCGTTGGTGGATCCGCAGGACCCGCAGGCCGGTGCCGTGCCGTTCCTGCTGTCGATCGGAAAGAACGCCGACCTGCAGGAGGAAACCGCCAGGAACTGGACCGCAGGCATCGACCTCACGCCGGCGTGGGAACCGAACCTGGCACTCAGCCTCACGTGGTTCCACGTCGACCTGTTCAATCGCGTGCAGGAGATCGTCTCGGCCTTCCCGAATCTCGCCGATCCGCGCATCGCTCCCTTCATCGATCGCGATCCCACCGCCGAGGAGCGTGAGGCGATCTGCGGGCGTTCGACGTTCGCCGGCACGCTCGCCGACTGCCTCGATGCGCCGATCGCCGGCATCGCAGACCTGCGCATCCAGAACGGCACGCGCACCCGCACGAGCGGCATCGACGCACGGCTCAACTACGCGCGGCATATCGGGATGCACGATCTCGAGCTCGATGTGCTCGCGACGTACGTCTCGAACTTCGAGCTCGCGTTCGGGGACGACCAGCCGGTCGAATTGGTGGACACACAGACCAATCCCCTCGACTTCCGGTTGCGCGGCACGCTCGCGTGGGAATACCAAGGCTGGGGCGCGACGCTGGCGATGAACTACGCCGACGCGTACCGCGATGTTCTCAGCGAGCCCGCGCGCCGCATCGATTCGCTCACCACCTTCGATGCGCAGGTGCGCTACGAACTGCCGGAGGAGTCCGGCTGGCTCGGCGGCCTGCGCGCCTCGATCACGGTCCGCAACGTCTTCGACGAGCAGGCGCCGTTCTTCAACAACCCGCAGGGCATCGGCTACGACCAGGAAAATGCCGAGCTGAACGGCCGCACGGTACGCCTGACGCTCGGCAAGAAATGGTAGGCCGAGCCACGAAAAGCACGAAAAGCACGAAAGGGAGCGAATGAATCAGGAAGCGCTTCAGTCTGTGCATTCTCTTTCTGTGCTCTTCTCCCTTTCGTGTGTTTTCGTGCCTTTCGTGGCCATTTCCCCTTGCTGCGCTTCCCAGAGCTGCGCGTAGCGGCCGCCGCGGCGCAGGAGCTCCGCGTGATCGCCGCGTTCCACCACCAGCCCGTCGTCGAGCACGATGATCTCGTGCGCATGGACGACGGTCGACAGCCGGTGCGCGATCACGAGCGTGGTCGCATCGCGCGACAGCTCGCGCAGGTTGCGCAGGATCTCGCCTTCGGTGGTGCTGTCGAGCGAGGAGGTCGCCTCGTCGAACACGTAGATTCTCGGCGCCTTCAACGCCGCCCGTGCGATCGAGACCCGCTGCTTCTCGCCGCCCGAGAGCTTGACGCCGCGTTCGCCCACCAGCGTGTCGTAGCCTTCCGGTAGTCGCGCGATCAGCTCGTGCAGGTGAGCGAGGCGCGCGGCGCGCTCGACATCCTCGCGCGAGCAGCCGGGCCGGCCGAAAGCGATGTTGTAGCCGATGGTGTCGTTGAACAGCACGGTGTCCTGCGGCACCACGGCGATGGCGCGCCGCAGGCTCGCGAGCGGCATGTCCGCGATCGGCGCGCCATCCAAAAGGATGCGCCCCTCGTCCGGTTCGAACAGCCGCACGAGGAGGCGCACCAACGAGGACTTGCCGGCTCCGCTCGCTCCGACAATCCCCAAAGTCTTGCCCGACGGCACGGTGAAGCTCACCGTGCGCAGTACCTGGCGGCCGGTGCGATAGGCCAGGCTCACGTTCTCGAAGTCCAGCCGCCCGATCGCTTGCGCGGCCTCGCCGGCTGCCTCGGGATTGCCCGGTTCCGGTTTCTGCTCGAACAGCTCGACCATTTTCCCGAGGAACGCGAACCCCTGCGACAGCTGCTGCAGGCCATGGCCTAGCATCTCCACGGGGCGCACGATCTGCAGGAGATAGGTGTTGATCAGCACGAAATCACCGAGCGTGAGCGTGCCGCTCTGTACGCCGCGTGCGGCGTACCCGATCGTCACCGCGAGTGATATGGCGCACACCGTGGCGATCCAGATGCCGTTCGTGGCTTTGTGGCGGAAGAACTGCAGCCACTGCCGCTCCGTCTGCGAGAGCGCTCCATCGAAGCGCTCGCGCACCAGGCCTTCCGCGCTGAAATACTTCACCGTCTCGTAGTTGAGGATGCTGTCGGTCATGACGGCCTGCGCGTCCACGTGCGCCGTGGATATCGCGTCGGCAGAGCTGTGCAGGCGCAGCACGCCGCGCCAGAACACGACTGCATAGGCCGCCACCGACAACACCAGGATCACCAGGAAGACGGGCTGTCCGAGCTCGACCAGTACGAACGCCACGGTCGCCACCTCGCCGATCACAGGGAGGACGGTGAACACGGCCTGCTGCGCCACGATCTGGAATCCCTGCATGCCGTTCGCGAGGGCCTGGCTCACGGCACCGGTGCGGCGGTCCAGGTGGAAGCGCAGCGGCAGGCGCATCACGTGCGAGAACAGCCGCTCGCTCAGGGTCCGGGTCATGCGCTGCTCGGCCCTCGCGAACACGAGATAGCGCACTTCGTTGAGGGTCCGGGCCAGCCACTGGCACCCGACGTACAGCAGCAGCAGCTGCCACAGGGGTACCGGCTGTCCGGTCGGTGCTCCCGCGAAAGCATCCACCAGCAGCTTGAAAGCCACGGGCGCGAGGCCTGTCAGCACTGCCGCTGTGAGCGCTATGACGACCGCGGCGATCACGCGGCGCCGCACGAAGCCGTCGATCTCGCGCGTCAGAAGGCGCAGGACCTCGCGCGAAAAGACTGGGGTAGATGAGGGCGGGCTCGCTTGCATCGTCGCTCTCAGGCGGCCGCCCGCGCCTTTAAGCCACTTCCGCGCCTCAGCCACGCTTCGATGCTGAGGTGGTCGTGGAGGATTTCGTTGTACTCGACCGACGTGGGATCACGCGGCCCCGACAAGGTGCGCTCGAGGCGCGCACGATCGAGGATTCCCTCGCGCACGAGATGCCCATCGAGGAGCGTCTCGCGCAGGAACGGCAGGTTGGCGTCGAGAATCCTCATGCTCAAATCGTTGATGCCGCCCTTCGAGCGCCGCTGCACGATCTGCGGTGGCAACTCTGCTGCGAAGGCACGCCTTGCCAGGGCGCGATCGACGCCGCCGGCGATGAGGCGGTAAGTCGGAACGCGCAGGCACAGCTCGACGAGCGGCTGGGAGAGCAGCGGATAGGTGCGCTCGGGATCTTGCGGCGCATCGAAGGAATCGTAGAAGCCGGGCGGCACCGACAGTGAGAGCGCGTGCCAGAGCGTCCCGTGCGGCAGGCCTTGCGCGCTCTCCAGCCACGGATGGCGCCACCGCGGATCTCGTCGGGCGGCCGACACGACCTCGGCACTGACGAGCGGGCTGTGCGGCACAGCGCCATCGAAGGGGTCCCACTCCCGGTGCAGCATCGCCGCGTACAGAGCTCTTTGCAGCAGCGCCCAGACGGACAGGCCGGTGACGCGCGCCGCATCCATTGCGGCCTGCCACGCCTGCGACCCCAAGCCGTGCCGGTGAACCGCGTCAACCACCGCGAGATCGGCGCGTGCCTGGTAGAAAAGCGCATCGCCGCCACCGCCGGAAAAAATCGCGTCGGCGTGCAGAACGCCGGCGAGTTGCGCCTCCAGTCGCTGGCGCTGCAGCGCCGCGAAGTAGAAGCCCGGCCGCGGCGTGTGGCGCACCCCCAGGATGTCGTGGAGCGCGATGTCGGACGTGAGCTCGCGCTCGATCAGCGGCGCGCTCAGGTGCGTCGCGACGATCCGTGCGTACCGCCGTTCGTCTTCTTCAGGCCCGGCCGCGTAGTAGTTCAGGCACGTGAAGGGCACGCTGCCTCGATCGCTCGCAAGGCATGCGGCGACGATCGACGAATCGAGTCCGCCCGACAACGAATGCAGCACGCCGTTGTAGCAGCCGGCCCACGCCTGCACGCAGTCGTGCGTGGTGTCGTGGATGAGTTGCGTTGCCACGCGCACGTCTTCGATCGGCTCCTGCGAGGCAACGTCGAGCGGATGCCATGCGAAGGCACGGCCGAGTCCCTCGGACAGCACTCGCGCGCACTCTCCTGGAAGGAGCTCACTCACCTCGCGCAGGCCTGTCTCGCGCACGTGCAGCGCCGAGTTCGCGACCATCGCGGCTACCAGGTCCCAGTTGACCGTGAAACTCAGCAAGCCGAGCGCGAGACAGTCCTCGAGGTCCGAGAAGAAGACATGCGCGCCGCGATAACAGGTGGTGAAGCAAGGCAGCGCACCGGATGGATCGCGCAGCACCCACGCTCCGGCAGGATCGTCAAAGACCGCGACGTACCGCCCCCAGATGCGCTCGGTCAGCGTGCGCGGCCCCTCGCCGCAGGCCTTCGCAACGCGCAGCAGATCCACGCTCGCGACTGCCTCGCTCGCCGGCGCACCTGGCGAACGCGGACCCGCTCGTGCGAGGTCCTGCGGACTCGCAAAGGCGTTGACTCTCGCGAACACCTTGCCGAACAGCACTCCCGCGCTACCCGGCAGAACGTGCGCCTCGCTCGACGATTCGCGCGTGCCGCTATCGAATGCGAGCAACCCCGGCCGTGCAATGCGCCCGCACCACTGGGTCGATGCCGCTTGCAGGCGCCCGCTCAGCGCGCGCGCGGCGGCGCTTTGCGAAGGGTCCGAGGGATGCCAGACGATCACGAAGTAGCGATACATGCGCGGTTCCGCCGTCAGGCAACCATGATCGGTGTGTAGCGGCTGACGTGCTCCACGGCGTCGTTGAGCACGGTGTCGTCGAGTTGCACCCAGCAATGGGCCGCGAACGGACGCGCACGCACGCCGAGCAGCAGGTGCGGGTAGCAGTCGTGCTGCGCCAGGAACTCGATGAGCGCGAACGAATGAAAGAGACAGGCGTCGCGCGCGGAGAAGAGGAGTGGCCGCAGGCGCTCGAAGCTGGCGACCAGCTCTGCGGCGGAGTCGAAATCGTTACGTGGGACCGAGCTCGCGCGACTTCGCGCGAGCCGTCGTTGGCTGGTGCGCGCGACGGCATGCTGCAATCCGCGAGCCTTGAGCGTCAGCGCGGCGACAGTGGCCGCATAGACAAAACTCGCCAAGCGCGTGCTGCGGGGCGCGGCCGACCGCGTCATCGTGAGATCGCGCCTCGGAGTCGGCGCGCCGGCAACCTCGCCGCCGTCGGAGCTTGCGACGCTGGCTTCGTCGCAAAGCCCGCTGGCTTCGTCGCAAAGCAGACCCCTCGCGCACAGTGTCTCGAGCGTTGCGGCGTCAGCCGATGGCGCATCGTCGTCGTCGGCGCGGCGCACCGACCAGCGTTTGACTTGCGCAGAGAACCCGCGCGTGGAAACGGCCGGCAGAGCCCAGTAGCGGTCGCTCTTCAGGTCGAGGAAGACGACATGATCGCCGTCGGCACAGACGTGCACGTGGGCGGGAAGCGCCAGTC
>DASTQG010000347.1:0-6867 GCA_035761885.1 Steroidobacteraceae bacterium
CTACTCGATCCAGACGAGCGTCGCCATGCGACCGCACCGGCCGTCGCGACGGAACGAGAAGAATGCCGCGCGCTCGCGAAACGTGCCGCGCTCGCCGCCATGGATGGCCTCGATGCCCAGCCGGCCGAGTCGCAGCCGCGCCAGCGCGTACAGATCCGCGAGCCACTTGCCGTTCGCGAGCGGGACGAACGCGCGTGCGGCGACCGGGTCGCGCGCCACGAACGCGGCACGCACTTCCGCGCCCACTTCGAAGTGCTCGGGCTCGATCGCGGGCCCCAGCCAGCAGAGCAGATCTTCGCCCGGCACCTCGAGCGCGCGAGCGGTCTCTTCGAGCACGCCCGCCGCCAACCCGCGCCAGCCGGCGTGCGCCACCGCGACGCGCTTGCCGTCGCGACTGCAGAACAGCACCGGCAGACAGTCCGCGGTCAGCACCGCGCAGACGGGCCCTGGCTCGACGGTGAAAGCGCCGTCGGCGATCTGCGGCTGACCTTGCTCCGATGCGCGCACGACCCGTGTGCCGTGCACCTGTTCGAGCCAGCACGGCTCGACCGACAACTGCAACTCGCGACGCAGGCGCTGCCGGTTCTCTGCCACGTGGGCGGGATCGTCGCCCACGTGCGCCGCGAGGTTGAAACTGTCGTACGGCGCACGGCTCACCCCGCCCGTGCGCAGGGTGCTGACGGCGCGCACGCCCGGCGGTGCGGGCCAGTCTGGAAAGATAAAGGAACTCATTTTCTCTTGGCGGCCTGCGCCTGCTTCGCGTCGCGCCGCAGCGCTTCGAGGAGCAGCTGCATGTCGAGCGGCACCGGAACCTGCCATTCCATCGGCGCGCCGCTGTTCGGATGCTCGAGTTTCAGCCGCGCCGCGTGCAGTGCCTGCCGCTTGAACGAGCGCAGCGCGGCGATGAGATCGGCGCTCGCGCCGCGCGGCGGCAGCAAGCGGCCGCCATAGGTCGAATCGCCAACCAGGGCGTGCTTGATGTGCGCCATGTGCACGCGGATCTGGTGCGTACGCCCGGTTTCGAGCTGTGCGCGCACGTGCGTGTGCGCGCGAAAGCGCTCGATCACCCGGTAGTGGGTGGTTGCCTCGCGGCCGTCTTCGCGCACCGCCATGCGCAGCCGATCCGTGCGATGCCGGCCGATCGGGCGATCGACGGTGCCGCCCGCGGTCATCACACCCACGCAGATCGCTTCATAGTGCCGCTCGATCTCGCGTGCCTGAAGCCTGCGCACGAGCTCGGTGTGCGCGGTCACCGTGCGCGCCACGACCAGCAGGCCGCTCGTGTCCTTGTCCAGGCGATGCACCAGCCCCGCGCGCGGCACGGTCGCGAGCGACGGATCCAGGTGCAGCAGCGCGTTCTGCAGGGTGCGGTCACGGTTACCGGCACCCGGGTGAACGACCAGGCCGGCCGGCTTGTTGATCACCAGCAGCGACTCATCCTCGTGCACGACGTCGAGAGCGAGCTCCTGGGCGGCCACGCTCTCTTCGGGGACGAACTCCACCTCGACGACCACCCGCTCGCCGCCGTTCACGACGTCGCGCGGCTTGGGCCGGCGCGTGTCCACCAGGACGCGTCCGGCGTCGATCCAGTCCTTGATGCGCGTGCGCGAGTAATCCGGCAGCAGGCGTGCCAGGGCCTGGTCCAGGCGCATGCCGGCGCTTTCCGCGGGCAAAGTCAGCTCGTGCCGCTGGAACTCGCGCTGGGGTCGGTTCGTCGAATGGTTCATCTGAAGAGGGGGTCCCGGCCATCCCAGGTACCGGGACGGGCAAACACATCGGCTATACTGTGCGGCCTCATGGCCGACGGAGGCAACGCGTGCCTTTCGTTTTCATCAGTCGCGGCGCCAGTCCCGGCGGGCGCGGCCCCCGGGCGGCGCTTGCCTTGTTGTGTGGCGTCCTCGCGCTCAGCGCGTGCGGCAGTAACCCGGACCGTGACGCCCAGTCGGGGCCCGAAGTCCTCTACGAGCGCGCCCACGCAGCGCTGAAGCAGAGCAATTTCGAGGGGGCCATCCGCATCTACGAGGCCCTCGAGGCACGCTTTCCGTTCAGCGATTCCGCCCGCCAGGGCAAGCTCGACCTGATGTATGCGTACTACCGCAACCGCGAGGTGGAGTCGGCGGTGGACGCGGCCGACCAGTTCATCCGCGAGAATCCGACGCACCCGCGCGTCGACTACGCGCTGTACATCAAGGGGCTGGTCTACTTCGAGCGCACGCCCAATTTCCTGGAGCGCTTCTTCAACGTCGACCTGAGCGAGCGGCCGCCTTCGGATGCGCGCAAGTCCTTCGCCTCCTTCTCCCAGCTCGTGCAGCAATTTCCGCAGAGCGAGTACGCGCACGATGCGCACGCCCGCATGATCTACCTGCGCAACCGGCTGGCGGACTACGAAGTGGCCGTGGGCCGCTACTACCTCAAGCGCGGGGCGTACGTGGGCGCCCTGTCGCGCGCCAAGTACGTGATCGAGAGCTACGACGGCGCGCCGGCCATACGCGATGCGCTGGAAATCATGACGCAGGCCTACCGCGAGCTGGAGATGCCGGACCTAGCCGAGCAGTCGGCCTCGGTGTACCGCGAGAACTTCCCGGAAACCGCCGAGCGCGTGGCCGAGAAAGACCGCTGGTGGTGGCCGTTTTAGCAGGTACCGGATACTTGCAATTGTTCGTTTTAGCAGGTACCGGATACTTGCAATTGTTGGCATTCTCGGACGGGGTGCGCGGCACCGCGAATGCCAACAATTGCAAGTATCCGGTACCTATCTGTAGCCGTTGGTGATCGGGTAGCGCCAGTCGCGGCCGAAGGCGCGCCGGCTGACGCGCACACCGGGCGGCGCCTGGCGGCGCTTGTACTCGTTGCGCCGGACCATCTCGAGCACGCGGATGACGATCGCGCGATCGAAGCCGCGCGCTTCGATCTGGTCCACCGACAGGTCTTCCTCGATGAACGCCTCGAGAATCGGATCGAGAACCTCGTACGGCGGCAGCGAATCGGTGTCCTTCTGGTCGGCGCGCAACTCCGCGGTCGGTTCGCGCGTCAGCACCCGCTGCGGAATCACCGGGCCCGCCCCACCGAGGCCGAAGCCGCTCACGGCGTTGCGATAGCGAGCGAGCCGGTACACGAGCAGCTTGCTGCAGTCCTTGATGGGAGCGAAGCCGCCCGCCATGTCGCCGTACAGCGTGGCGTAGCCGACGGCCATCTCGCTCTTGTTGCCGGTGGTGAGCAGCATGCGGCCCGTCTTGTTCGAGATCGCCATCAGCAGCACGCCGCGGCAGCGCGACTGGATGTTCTCCTCGGTCGTATCGGGCTTGCGCCCGGCGAATTCGCCGGCGAGCGCGCCGAGCGTGGCTTCGAACATGCCCTCGATCGAAATGGCGCTGAACGTCACGCCCAGGCGTTCGGCCTGCTCGGCCGCATCGTCGATGCTGATCTGCGAGGTGAAGCGCGAAGGCATCATCACCGCGTGCACCCGATCCGCGCCCAGCGCGTCGACCGCGATCGCCAGCGTGAGGGCTGAGTCGACGCCGCCTGACAGTCCCATGACGACGCCCGGGAAGCGATGCTTGCGCACGTAGTCGCGCACACCCAGCACCAGCGCGCCATAGACGCTCTCTTCGTCGGACTGCAGCGGCGCGACGGAACCTGCGACGGGCGCCAGGCGCTCACCTTCGCGCTGGAACTGCGCCACGGCGATCTCAGGGGCAAAGGGTGCCGCGCGCTGCACGATCTCCCCGCGCGCACTCATGACGAAGGAATGGCCGTCGAACACCAGCTCGTCCTGGCCGCCGACGAGATTCGCGTAGGCGATGGGCAGCTCCACCTCACGCACGCGTTCGCGCACCACCGTTTCGCGCTGCTGCTGCTTGTGGATCTCGTAGGGCGAAGCGTTGACGACCACGAGCAACTGCGCACCGCCCGCAGCCGCCGCGCGCGCAGGCTCAGGCTCCCAGATGTCCTCGCAGATGAGCAGGCCCACGCGGGAGCCGCCCAGCTCGACGATGGTCGGCGCACCGCCCGCGCTGAAGTATCGCTTCTCGTCGAAGACCTTGTAGTTGGGCAGGATCTGCTTGCGGTGATTGGCGAGCAGCACGCCGTCGCGGATCAGCGCCGCGGAGTTGAAGATCTCGCGCCCCGCGTATTCGGGATAGCCCACCAGGATCGCGACGTCGCGCACCTCGGAGCGCAGGCGCTCGAGCGCCGCCGCGATGCGCCGGCGCATGCCGCTGTGAAACAGCAGGTCCTCGGGGGGATAACCGCTGAGCGCGAGCTCCGGAAAGACGACCAGGTCCGCGGCATGCTGCGCGCGTGCGCGGTGCGCGGCTTCCACGATCTGCCCGGCGTTGCCGTCCACGTCACCGACGAACAGGTCGAGCTGCGCCAAAGCGATGCGCAGTGGAGATTCGGCGGAGGCGCCCATGGCTGTTGCCTGTTACCTCCCGCGGCGCAGGCCCCTGCGCCTGGTTTGTCGGCCGGTAGCGCGCGCTTCCTTGGCTGCGGCGCGGGTCCTTTTCGCCGGTGCACGGCGCTTGCGTGACGCACTTTTTGCTGCGCTCTTGCCGGTGCTCGCCTTGCCCTTGCCCTTGCTCGAAACCTTCGCGGGCTTGCCGATCAACTCGAACATCGCGCTGCCGAGCTCCGCCGGCGACTTGACCGTCTTCACGCCCGCCGACTGCAGCGCCTTGTACTTGTCCGCGGCCGTGCCCTTGCCTCCCGCGATGACGGCGCCGGCATGGCCCATGCGCTTGCCCGCAGGCGCCGTCACGCCCGCGATGTACGCGACCACTGGCTTGGACACGTTGTCTGCGATGTACTCGGCCGCCGCTTCCTCGTCGCTGCCGCCGATCTCGCCCACCATGATGATGCCGTCGGTGCCCGGATCCGCCTCGAAGCGCTGCAGCACGTCGATGAAATTCATCCCGCGCACCGGATCTCCGCCGATGCCGACGCAGGTGCTCTGTCCAAGCCCGTTGAGCGTCGTCTGGTACACGGTTTCATAAGTGAGGGTGCCGGAGCGCGAAACAATGCCGACGCGGCCGGGCTTGTGGATGAATCCCGGCATGATGCCGACCTTGCATTGCCCCGGCGTGATCACTCCCGGGCAGTTCGGCCCGATCAGGAGCGAGGCGCTGTCGCGCAGCGTGGCTTTGACGCGCACCATGTCGTTCACCGGGATGCCCTCGGTGATGCACACGATGAGCCGGATGCCGGCATCCGCCGCTTCCAGGATCGCATCCGCCGCGCCCGCGGCGGGCACGTAGATCATGCTCACGTCGGCGCCGGTGGCCGCGACAGCCTCGCGCGCCGTGTTGAAGACGGGCAGCCCCAGGTGCTTCTGCCCTCCACGCCCCGGAGTCACGCCGCCGACCAGTCGGGTGCCGTACGCGATCGCCTGTTCCGAATGAAACGTGCCCTGCCGCCCGGTGAAGCCCTGGCAGATGACCTTACTCTTCTTGTCGACCAGGATGCTCATGAGCGCGCCCGCTCCTTGGCCAGAGAAACCACTTTGCGTGCCGCATCGGTGAGGTCCGAGGCACTGGTGATCGAAAGTCCGCTGCCGGCGAGGATCTTGCGCGCGACATCGGCGTTGGTGCCTTCCAGGCGCACGACCACGGGCACCTTGACGCCCACTTCCTTCACCGCCTTGACGATGCCCTCGGCGATCAGGTCGCAGCGCACGATGCCGCCGAAGATGTTCACCAGGATCGCGCGCACGTTGCGATTGGAAAGTATGAGCATGAAGGCCTCTTTCACGCGCTCCGAGGTCGCCCCGCCGCCCACGTCCAGGAAGTTGGCCGGCGCTCCGCCGTGCAGCTTGATGAGGTCCATGGTGGCCATGGCGAGGCCCGCCCCGTTCACCATGCAGGCGATGTCGCCGTCGAGAGAGACGTAGTTCAGGTCGTGCTCGCTCGCGGCACGCTCCATCGGATCTTCCTGCGTCGGGTCACGCAATGCCGCGAGCTGCGGCTGGCGGAACAGCGCGTTGGGATCGATGTTGATCTTGGCGTCGAGCGCGACCACGTCGCCGCCGTCGGTGACGATCAGCGGATTCACTTCGAGGAGCGCGGCATCCTTGTCCAGGTACAGCCGGTACAGCGCCTGCGCGATCGCGACGAATTGCTCGAGCTGCTTGCCCTCGAAGCCGAGACCGAAGCCGAGGTCGCGGCACTGGTAGGGCTGCAGGCCCGCCGCCGGGTGCAGGTTCACCTTGATGATCTTCTCGGGCGTGTGCGCCGCCACTTCCTCGATGTTCACGCCGCCCGCGGCCGAAGCGATGAACGCGATGCGACCCTTCTCGCGGTTGAGCACCAGGCTCAGGTACAGCTCGCGCGCGATCTTCGAGCCCGCTTCCACGTAGACCTGATTGACGGGGAGGCCCTCGGCACCAGTCTGCGGCGTGACCAGGCGCTTGCCGAGCATGCTAGCCGCGGCCGCGCGCACCTCCTCGAGGCTCTTCGCCAGTTTCACGCCGCCGGCCTTGCCGCGACCGCCTGCGTGCACCTGCGCCTTCACGACCCAGAGCTTCGCGCCGGCGGATTGCTCCAGCTCGCGCGCCGCCTGGACCGCCTTGTCGGGCGTGTCCGCGACTTTTCCTGGCGGAACCGGAATTCCGTACTCGGCAAAGATCTGCTTCGACTGGTACTCGTGGAGGTTCATGCGGAGGCGATCGGGGCAAAACGGGCCGCCATTTTGCGGGAAGTAGGGTAGAGTTCGCCACCCATGGCGATCATCAAAGCAACCGCGCAGGGCGACCTGGCCTGGCGCGTGCTCAGCCTTCTCAATCTCTATCGCCTGCTGGTCCCGATCGTTCTGGCATCGCTGCACTTCGCCGCGCCGGACACGGGCGGGATCGGCTGGTTCCAGCCCCGCGTGTTT
>DASTQG010000348.1:0-7491 GCA_035761885.1 Steroidobacteraceae bacterium
ACCGCCTCCGAAATGCCGGCGCTGTCGGGAGTGGCCATCTCGGCCAGGCCGGAGCCGGCCTTCACGAGCATCGAATCCACGTGCCCGTGGTAGCAGCCCTCGAACTTGAGCACGCGGGCGCGTCCGGTCGCGGCGCGCGCCACGCGCAGCGCGGACATCACCGCCTCCGTGCCGGAATTCACGAAGCGGATCTTCTCGACCCAGCGCAGGCGCGCGGTGATCAGCTCGGCGAGCTCCAGCGAGCCTGCTTCGGCAGCGCCGTAGCTCCAGCCGCGCGAGATGGCATCGAGCGTGGCCGCGCGCACCTCCGGATCCTGGTGGCCGAACAGCAGCGGACCCCAGGACATGCAGAAGTCGATGTAGGTGTTGCCGTCGGCATCGACCAGCCGGCATCCGCTCGCTTCCCTGATGAAGCGCGGCACGCCGCCCACGCCCCGGAACGCCCGCACCGGCGAGTGCACGCCGCCGGGAGCGACGCGCAGCGCGCGCTCGAACAGCGCTTGCGAGGTGTGGGTGGAACGCGTCATGCGTTGTTGAGCCACTCGCGCGCGAAGCGCGCGCCGTAAGTGATGATCATCGACGCGCCGGCGCGCACGAAGGCGGTCCAGCACTCCACGTGCGCCTGGGGACGCGCGATCAGATCCTGGGCGGCGAGCGCTTCGACAGCCGCGAACTCGCCGCTCACCTGGTAGACCGCCCACGGACGCTCGATGCGCGTCGAGAGGTCCTTCAGCACGTCCAGATAGGGGAGCCCCGGCTTCACCATCAGGATGTCGGCACCTTCCTCCACGTCGCGCATGGAGCTCAGGTACGCATCCTGCGGGCGAGCGGGGTCGAGCTGGTAGGTCGCGCGATCCTTGGGCCCCGACTGCGGCGCGGACTCGGCCGCTTCCCGGAACGGTCCGTAGAAGCGCGAATGAAACTTGGCCGAGTAGCTCATCAGGAGCGTGCGTTCCAGCCCGGCTTCGTCGAGCCCGGCGCGGATTGCCGCGATGCGCCCATCCATCATGTCGCTCGGAGCGACGCAGTTCGCTCCCGCCTGTGCGTACGCGACGGCGGCGCGGGCGAGCTCCTGCACGCTCGCGGCGTTCGCGACGTGGTCCTGCTCGCGCGTGAGGACGCCGCAGTGGCCGTGGCTCGTGTAAGAGCACAGGCAGACGTCCACGGAGATCCACAGGCGCGCGCCGAACTGGCGGCGCAACGATTCGATCTGCCGCGCGGTGGAGTCGAAGACGAAGCCCGCGGCGCGCTTCTCCGCGGGCACGCCGAACAGCAGCACCTTGTCGATGCCAGCCTCGAGATCGCGCCCGACCTGCTCCGCGAGGCTCGCGTCGGTCTCGCGGAACACCCCGGTGAGCCCGGGCACCGCTTCGCGCGCGCGCAGACCCTCCACCACGAAGTGCGGCTGGATGAGCTGCGCATGGCTCACACGCACCTGGCGGGTGAGCTCGCGGATGAAAGGATCCAGCCTCAGTCGTCGAAGCGTGAGGCCGTGTCGTCTATCTTGAGCCATCGTCGCCACTCATCCACGGAAGGAAATACGGTGAGTTTCTTCACGCCGCTGGCGCGGATCAGGTCTGCGGTCTTGCCGGGGCCGCAGGCGTGCTCGACGCTGGCGGGGAGCTGAGCATGCAGCTCGCGAAATTGCGAGCCGGTCGCCCAGAACGCGTGCGTGACGCTGGCGGCGTCCTTGATCACGTGCGCTTCGGCCTGCGGCAGGGCATAGGTGCCGATCACCTGCCCGCGCTGCCACGTTTCGATCGCGGCGGCGTGCGTGAGGATCTGCCAGTCGTCCTGCGCCGGCAGAGCCAGCACTTCTTCGTCGAGCGTGGGCTTGATCCAGTCGAAGCCCAGACCGTCGGCGCAGCCCTCGACCCACACGCCGCGCCTGGCGAGGCGGCGCCAACTCTGCACGCCCGAGACCCACACGCGCCGGTTGCGCATGCGATCCTCGCTGCCTTCCGGCAACGCACGGCTGTGAGCGATGAAGACGGGCGCATCGCTCATGAACAGCGCGGCGTCCATCTCCGATTCGGCGGTGTGATCGCGCAGCGCGGCCTCGCGGATGCGCATGCCGTCCCAGGCCCGTATCTCGCCCGCCGCAGCGTCCGGAAGCGACAGCCAGGTCAATTCGTCGAGCGCCGTGCCGTCCTGCGCCGCACCGCGCACGTAGAGCACGTTGCCGCAGGCTGGGTGCGTGATGCAGGTGGCGCCGAAGCGCTGATGACAACCGCCGCCATGCCGCGCGAGCACGGCGCGTTCTTCATCGACCTGGCGGCCGGTTTCCTCGTCGTTGAGACGACGCAGCAGCGTGAGCGTGGCGGTATCGTCCTCGCGGCATTCGACCGCCAGCGCACCCTGGCCCGGAGCGGCGGGACACTCGGCGATCGGTAGCACCATCCAGCGCACGCCTTGCAGCAAGCGTTCGAGCCGCTCGCGGCCGCCGTCGGGCCGGCGATCGCGCCACAGGCGGATCAGTCCGGCCATCGCCAGCACCACGCCATCGAGCTTGCGTTCGTCGGTCGCGTGCAGCCGGCCGAGCCGGGTGTCGACGTTGCCGCGAATCTCCAGCCACTGCAGGTCGGCGTTCCCGCCGTTCGGCAGGGCGTCGGCGAGGAAAGGCGGAATGTTCTGCAGCCGGCGCGGCGCGGAGGTGCCGATGCGCACGGGCATCGAGTTCTCCAGCCGTTCCACGATGTCGCCCGCGAACAGGATCACGTCGCGCGGGTTCTCGCGCGGCGGAATGGCCGCCAGCGCGATGCCTTCCGGACGCTCCAGGCTCAGGTCCTTGAGCGAATGCACGTTGATGTCGACCTGGCCGTCGAGCAGGGCGCGGTCGAGCTCGGCGGTGAAGAAGTCCTTGCCCTCGACCTGGCTCAGCGGGGCGTCCTGGATCCGGTCACCGCGGGTTTCGATCGGCACCAGCTCGAACTCGACGGTGCGGTCGAGCGCATGCAGGCGTTCGGCGACCCACAGGCTTTGCGCCCACGCAAGGGTGGAGCGCCGCGTTCCCAGGCGAAGCTTTGGGCGGTTCATGGAACGAAGAATGGCAGATCAGCCGGTGCCGGCGAAGAGGCAGAGGTCTTCCCAACCGTGAGCCAGCGACAGGGGGCCGCCGAGGCTGCGTAAACGTGCCTTCTCCCGGCAGGCGCCGGCCGCCCGCGCCAGTTGCGCATCGCGCAAGGCATTGTGGCTGGCCTGCAGAGCGAACAGGTCCGCGAGTGTTGCAACGCCCGGCGTGTGCGCAAAGGCGGTGTCGGGGGCGCCCAGCAGTCCGAGGTGAACGATACGGCCCCGCTCGCGTTCGTGCGCGTTCCATGCGGTCAGCCGGTCGATGTCGGCGCGCGGGTTGGCCGGAACGCACAGGACGACGTTCGTGACCTTTTGCCAGGCGTCGATCTCCGCGCCGGGCTCGGGCGCCAGGACCCGGATCGAGGCGGCGCGCTCGGGAGGCAATGTCGCCAGGAGCTGCGCGGTGCGACCGCGCGAGCGATTCCAGACGTAGAGCGGCTGACCGCAGAGATAGGGGATGACCGCCTGCGCCATGCGTCCGGCACCGACCAGCAGCGTCGGGGCGCCGACGTCCTCGCCCAGGAGCCGGCGCGCGAGGCCGCCGTAGGTGACGCTGCCCAGGTTGCGAAGGTGGCGCGAGCGGATTTCCTTCACGTCCTCGAAGACGCGCTGCATCAGCGAACCGAGGTTGGAGGCCTGCGCGGGGTGCTCGCCTTCGAACGCTCGCCACGCATCGCGCAGCTGTCCGAAGACATCGCTCTCGCCCTTGAGCTCACTGTCGAGGCCGCAGCCGATGCGCAGGAGGAACTCGTACGCGCGGTGTCCCACGTGACGCTCGAGCCCTGCGCTGGCTTCGAGGCGCGGCGCGGGCGAGTTCGAGGTATCCAGTACCCAGAGCTCTCGCAGGCAGGTTTCCAGGTGAAAGACGGCCCGATCGTTCAAATGCGGGGGCATTCGCGGACGCGCGGGGGCGCCCGGGGCGCTCTTGCGCCGATGCAGAACGAGAAGGCCGGAAAGCGGCATGGGCGCATGGTAGGCAAGGGGCTCGTCGGCCTTGTCACTGGGCTGTCATTGGGCAGCCTTTCCGCATCGATCCGTCCACGTTTCGACGCCCTGGATTGCGGAAAACTGCGCTTCCCTTGCGGGAAACCCCGACCGTCACGGAGAATCGCGGCGCCAATTGGCGACACTCGCCGCCGTTACGAGCGTGGAGAGGTGGCGGAGCGGTTGAACGCACCGGTCTTGAAAACCGGCAGTCCCTCACGGGGCTCGGGAGTTCGAATCTCCCCCTCTCCGCCAAATTACAGCCGGCCTTTGCACGCTAGCCGCCGCTACGCGGAACATTAGCCAGCGGAGAACCAAGGCTGGATGAATAGAAGAGACTCAATCGTCTACTGCTCCGGACAAGCTTGGAAGCTCTGGGTCATGATTCTGGGGGTGCCGATAGTCGTTCCGCTGATCGCGTGGACAGGATCACTGGAAGATACGCTTCCTCTGAGTTATCGATTCATGCTGACGTTCTTGGCCACGCTGCTTGCGGTCGGGGTGCTCGCATTTCCTTGCCTCACGATCAGATGCCCTGTTTGTGGGGCGCGATGGTTCTGGATTGCCATTCGCAAGAAGCACGATGTTGAGGGGTTCCAGTGGCTGTTTACTCGCTTGAGTTGTCCGGTGTGTGACAGCTCCTGTCGCAAGATTGCGGAACACTGCCATTCGCGATAGCGCGTGCGTGAGCAGGGCGGTGAAGCTTGCCAGTTATCAGCCGGCCAGTGTTCTCTGCAGCGTGGCGAGGTCGACCGGCTTCACCAGGTGCGCATCGAAACCTGCTTCGCGCGCACGTTGCCGATCCTCTGACTGGCCGTAGCCCGTGAGGGCGATGAAACGCACGGTCGCGCGGCCGGGTAGGGCGCGCAGGCGACGCGCCAGCTCGTAACCGTCGATTTCCGGCAGGCCGATGTCCATGAGCACCACGTCGGGCTGCAACACGGGATAACGCTCGAGCGCGGCGCGCGGCGCGTGCACCGAAACCACGTCGTGCTTCTCGAGCGTGAGCAGCATCGCGAGCGACTCCGCCACGTCCTTGTTGTCATCGACTATCAGGATGCGCTGAGGCGGCACCTCGGGTATCGGCGCTTCGGCGTGATGCACGTGTCCCGGCACCACGAGTGGCAGGCGGAACTCGAACGTCGATCCGCAGCCCAGTCCGGCGCTCGCCGCGGTTATCGTGCCGCCATGCATCTGGATGAGGCGCTTGACCACGCACAGGCCGATGCCGAGGCCGCCCTGGGCGCGATCCAGGGTGCGCTGGCTCTGCACGAACAGGTCGAACACGCGCGGCAGCAGGTCGGGTGCGATGCCGACGCCGTTGTCGGTGATGGTGAGCACCGCCATTCCATCTTCGCCGCGCGACTCGATGTGAATGTCGCCCTGGGAGTCCGTGTACTTGGCCGCGTTCGTCAGGATGTTCTCCACGCATTGCACCAGCCGCGCCGGGTCGCCGTACACCTGCAACGCGGCGTAGCCGCTGGTGACGGTCACGCGGTGCTGCTTGTCACGGAACAGAGGCTCGACCGTCTCGACGGCCTGGGCGATCACTTCCGACAGTTGCAGCGGGCGGCGGCGCAGCTCGATCCGCCCCTGCGTGATGCGCGAGACGTCCAGCAGATCGTCGACCAGTCGCGTCAGGTGCCCCACCTGGCGCTTCACGATGCCGATCGCGGCTTCGGCGCGCGGATCGGGCGGCAGGGTCCGCGCCAGCAGCTCGCCCGCGTTGTGGATGGGCGCGAGCGGGTTGCGCAGCTCGTGCGCGAGCATCGCAAGGAACTCGTCCTTCTGTCGGTCTGCGGCTTCCAGCTGCGTCATGCGCAGCCGGACTTCGTTCTGGGCACGTCGTTCCTGCTCCAGCACGTTGCGATGCAGGCGTTGGCGCTCGAGCATGGAACCGACGCGCGCGAGCAGTTCGCGGGCCGAGAACGGCTTCACGAGGTAATCGTCGGCGCCGCTGTCGAGGCCTTCGATGCGCGCTTCTTCGCCGGCGCGCGCCGAAAGCAGGATCACGGGCACGTCGCGCAACGCCTCGTGCTCGCGCACCTCTCTCAACAGGCCGAATCCATCCAGCTGCGGCATCATCACGTCGGAGACGATGAGGTCGGGGCGCGTACGCAGGGCGGCGTCGATCGCTTCGCGGCCGTCCGCCACCGCCTCGATCCGATAGCAGGGCGCGAGCAATTCGGTCACGTACACGCGCATGTCGGCGTTGTCGTCGGCGAGCAGGATGCGCGCACCGAACGTCGATGCGAAGCGCTGGTCCTCGACCAGCATGCCGGACTCCGGCAGGCCCGCGAGCTCGGACGCCGGTGAGTCGTCCGGGATCCAGCGCAGCGCTTCCTGCACGAACGCCTGCGCACCGATCGCCGTGGAGGCGAGCGCTCGCGGTGCCTTGATGCGATCGGCCGGCAGGTGGTCTGTGCCGAGCGGGACGCGCACGCGGAACTGGCTGCCACGGCCCGGCTCGCTCTCGACCTCGATGCTGCCGCCATGCAGCTTCACCAGTTCCTGGACGAGCGCAAGGCCGATACCGGAGCCCTCGTGCGTACGTCCCTGGCTGCCCTCGATGCGATAGAAGCGTTCGAAGAGCCGCGGGATCGCATCGGCGGGAATGCCCACGCCGGTATCGGTCACTTCCAGCACGGCCGCGTCGCCGTGCTGTTTCAGGCGCACGGTGATCGAGCCCTGCAGAGTGAACTTGAACGCGTTCGAGAGCAGGTTCAGGACGATCTTTTCCCACATGTCGCGGTCGACGTGCACCGGCATTGCGAGCGGCGCGCTGTCCACTTGCAGGCGCAGCCCCGCGCGTTCGATCGCCGAACGGAAGTTGCTCGCGAGATCGCGGGTGAGCTGTGCCAGGTCCGTGGCCTCGTAGGACGCCTGCGCGCGTCCCGACTCGATGCGCGAAAAATCCAGGAGCGAGTTCACGAGCTTCAGCAGGCGCAGCGAGTTGCGCTGGGCGAGCGCAAGGTGCTGGCGGGCGCGCGAAGGCATGCGCGAATCTGCGAGCAACTCCTCGATCGGTCCGAGCAGCAGCGTGAGCGGGGTGCGGAACTCGTGGCTCACGTTGGAAAAGAACTGCATCTTCGCGCGGTCGAGGGCAGCCAGCCCCTCCGCACGCGAGCGTTCGGCCTCATAGGCGTAGGCGGCGTTGAGGGCGGCGCTGAACTGCGCAGCCACGAGCTCGTAGAAGCGCTGGTAGTGCTCGTCGAAGATGCGGCGCGGCGAGACCCCGGCCACGAGCACGGCGGTCGCGGTCGGGCTCGAGCCCTTGACGGGCAGGACCACCGCACGAGTCACACGATCTGGCCAGAGGGGTGCGCTTATGGAGTGTGTACCGCCGGAAAGGTCCACGACCCGCGGCTCACCGCTCTGCGCGACCTCGCTGATCGGCCAAGCTGCCGATTCATCTGTCAACGAGACCACGTCGGG
>DASTQG010000349.1:0-4268 GCA_035761885.1 Steroidobacteraceae bacterium
CGGCCAACGTGCTGTTCGTGATCATCCCCTCGCAGAAGCAGCTGGTGGCCGCGAAGCTCGCGGGCAGGGAGCCGGATGCGAGCTTCGGCGCGCGCGCCAAGCAGCGTTCGGTGCACAACAATTATTTCACGCTGCCCGTGATCTTCACGATGCTCAGCTCGCACTACGCGTTCACGTATGCGCACCGGTACAACTGGGCCGTGCTGTTCGTGTTGTTCGCGGCGAGCATGCTGATCCGGCATTTCTTCAACCTGCGCAACCAGGGCCGGCCGAACTTCGCGCTGCCCGTCACCGGGCTGGCGATGATCGCGGTGCTCGCCGTGCTCATCGCACCGCGCGGAATCGGGAAGGGGGAGACCGCCTCGGGCGAGGTGGTTACCTCGTTCGCCGACGTGCGCGAGATCATCCAGTCACGTTGCGTGGCCTGCCACTCGGTGCGGCCGACGCACCCGACCGCGCCAGTGCCGGCCGCGGGGGTGACGCTCGATCAGCCTCGCGAGATTTCAGTGTGGGCGCCGCGCATCTTCGATCGCACGGTGGTGACCCGCACCATGCCGCTGGCGAACCTCACGCACATGACGGATGCCGAACGCTCGGTGATCTCACGCTGGTACGCGAGCGGCGCGCCGGTGGAGTAGCCGCGCCGGCCCGCTGCCTTGTTGCCATGGGCACCGAACTACGCCTTCAGAATCTGCGCAGGCCGTTCGAGAACGTGCCGTGCTTCTGGACGTGCTCGTTGTAGGCTTTGATCGCGTCCCGGTTCTCTTCTCGCCACTTCCTGCTCCGGGTCGCGGCAAGCTCTTCGGTAAGCGCGCGCTCGAGCGTGGCTGAAAGGCTGATCCCAGCGTCACGAGCGGCATCGAGCAGGTCGCTGCGAATGCTCACATTGGTGACGCGCTTGGGGGTGGCCCGTGCGGGACCGCGTGGCATGTTGCACCTCGGTAGTACGCATACTGCCGCACTACGATACGCATTGCTAATGCGCAAATCGCCCTGGTGCGTCAGGGCGCGAAGAACGCGAATGTCCTGACCTCGATGCTTTCACGCGGCGGCGCATCGGCAGGCGTTGCCGGATGGGCGAACGCCACGTGGGCCCCGAACCTCGCGCGCGTGCCGTCCGAGTCGTAACCCTTGATGAAGAGCGCCTCGTCCGGCTGCATGTCGGGGTAGTAATACCAGGCGTGCTCGTCGTTGTGCGCGATGTAGTAGATCTCGCCGCGTCGTTCCGGGTAGATCAGATCCGTCGCCACCAGGTCGCGCGGCCGCACGCTGTTCGCATCCAGCACGGCGAGCGGCATGCGGCGCACCGGACCGCGGATCGGCCGCCACACGTTGACCTCGACGACGCGATGCGCAAGCAGGTGCTGCGCTTCCGCCGCCGGCACCAGGTCGCGCACGCGGCGCACAGCGGATTGAGCGGTGTAGTCGTTGTGCACCCGGCCCACCGGATCCTTCACGTCGTAGCGCCGCGCCGCGAGTTCTGTCTTGCCCCGCACGTTGTGATCGAAGGCGATGACCGAGGTCGCGCCGATCGTTCGTGCGACCAGCGCCTGCACTTCGGGGTAGTAGACGTGCTCGACCTGCTCGGGATCGTAGAAGTCGCGCACCGCCGTCGCGTGCCGGCGCAGCTCGAAGCCTTCGGCGTCCAGGCGCGGCGGTGTCGGTCGCGTGCGCGCATTGCGGATGCGAATGCTGCGTTCCTCGTAAACGGTCGTGCGGCGCTCGACACCCGGCGGCGGGTCGTACTCGTACACGTACGGCTTCTGCGCCGAGCGCGCGATGTAGTTCACGCGGGATTCGACGTCAGCGAGAAAGGCCTGGGACATGACCGTTGCTCCGGGTTCGAACGTGAGCAGACGTTACGAGGCCGGCGCACGACGTGCCACGAGTCTTTCTGACGGTTCCTTCAGTTGTGTTGAAGCGCGCAGTCGTCCCTCAGCGCGGCGCCTCCAGCACCAGGGCATCCGCCGCGACCTGGCGTTCGTCACAGTTGCTGCCGGGACCGGCGCGATCGATGACGAGGAATTCACTCGGATTTCGCACGGCGATGACGGGGTGATGCCAGGTGCCGGGGCGGTAATTCACACCTTGCCGGCCGTTGGTGACGAAGGCGTGAACGTCGCCGATGTCGAACCTCTCACCGGGTGCGGCGGTCACGATCAGGAACGGCTCGCCGTGCAACGGCATGAAGAGCTGGCTGCCGAGCGGATGGCGTTCGAGCATGCGGATTTCGAGCGGCAACGCATAGGGCGTGACGCGATAGATGCTGACGCGCACGCGCCCATCCTGCGGCGCGACGTCGATGCGTGCCAGGTCCGCGAACTGGCGCGTGGTGCCCGCGTTGATGAGATCTTCGGCGCCCTCGCCCTCGATGACGTCGCCGAACGCCTGGAACGCCGCGGCGGTGAGTGGCCGAGGCTCGAGGCGTCGCGTGCTCACGTGCGCGCGATCCGCCCGAACAGGCGCAGCCGCGACACGCCGCCGTCGGGGAACAGGTTCATGCGTACGTGCGAGACGGGACCCACGCGCGCGAGCTCGGCGCGAAAGCGGTGCTGCGTATCCGCGCTGGTCTTCTGCGCGGGCAGCAGGACCGGCCAGTGCTCGCTGCCCTGCGACGCGTGGTCGTCCGGCACTCCGTGCAGCAAGGTAGCCTGCAGGGAGACGCGATCCGGATAGTTGCCGCGAAAGTGCGCCGTGTCGATCTCCACTTCCTCGATCGTGCCCGCGTGTCCGAGCCGCACCACGGCCCAGTCGTGCCCCGGCTCGCGCCGGCGCCGCGTCTCCCAGCCGTCGCCCATGTTCACGCCGCGTCCGGGGCGATTGAGATTTCCGACCTTGCCGTAATGCTCGTCGTTGGCGTCGAGGCCGACGCCGCCGTTCTCCAGGGCGAACAGATCGATCACGCGCTGCGTGCCGATTGCGTCCCAGTCCGGCCGGATCTCGCCCCACACGCGCAGACGCGCGAGGCCGCCGTCCGGGAAAATGCTGAGCCGCAGGTAGCGCCACGCGGTGTCGTTGCTCACGGGGAAGGGATTGTGGCTGTTGCCCCGGAGCGGGCTCTGCGGCAGGAGCGTCGTCCACCGAGTGCGCGCGTCGAGGGGATTCGCATCGTTGGTCGCTTCGACGGAGGCGTGCGGCGGGTAGTTGCCCGTGAAATAGCGCGTGTCGATGTCGAGAGCGCGCACGATGCCGCTGTAGGCGAGTTGCACGATGCAGGCGTCGTGGCCGCCGCCGCGCTTGCGGCGCGATTCCCAGCCGTCCATCCACTGGCCGTGCTCGTCGTATACGCCAGGCCTGGAGACCGGCTCCGAGCGCTGCAGCATGCGTTCCATGGGCGCGAAGAAATCGTCGCTGCTCCACAGGGCGCGGGCGCCGAGCGCGTCCTCGGCGAGGTTGACCAGGCCCTTGGGTGTGTCGGTGCTCATGCGGCGCGGATGATAGTATTAAACGCCCATCCCAATCGTGTCCAAACCCGCGTGACGTCCGACTCTCCGAAATCCGCCGCTCGCGACTACCCGCGCGACATGGTCGGCTACGGCGCCGCGCCGCCGGATGCGCAATGGCCTGGCCGGGCGCGCGTGGCGCTGCAGATCGTGCTGAACTACGAAGAGGGGGCCGAGCGTAGCGTGCTGCACGGCGATGCGTCCTCGGAGACTTTCCTGTCCGAGATCATCGGTGCCGAGGCATTCCCGGCGCGGCACTTGAGCATGGAGTCGCTGTACGAGTACGGCAGCCGCGCCGGCGTGTGGCGCCTGCTGCGTCTGTTCGAGCGGCGCGAGGTGCCGCTCACGATCTTCGGCGTCGCGATGGCACTGCAGCGCAATCCCGACGCCGCGGCCGCGATGGTCGAGCTCGGCCACGAGATCGCCAGTCACGGCTGGCGCTGGATCAGCTACCAGTCGATCGACGAACAGACCGAGCGCGAGCACATTGCCCGCGCCGTGCAGGCGATCGAGAAACTCACGGGCCAGCGCCCGCTCGGCTGGTACACGGGCCGCGACAGCCCCAACACGCGCCGCCTGGTCGTCGAGCACGGCGGCTTTCTCTATGACGCCGACTCCTATGCCGACGACCTGCCGTACTGGCAGCAGGTCGAGGGCCGGGCTCATCTCGTAGTGCCGTACACCCTCGACTGCAACGACATGCGCTTTGCGACGCTGCACGGATTCGCCACCGCGGACGAGTTCTTCGCGCACCTGCGCGACACGTTCGACGTGCTGTACCGGGAAGGCGAGAGCGCGCCGAAGATGATGTCGGTCGGACTGCAC
>DASTQG010000350.1:0-12142 GCA_035761885.1 Steroidobacteraceae bacterium
CCCGCCTATCCGGCGCGCAGCGCGTTCGGCGTGGGCGGCCTCGCCCTGAACGCGCGCGTCGAGCTGGAGTGCATCGCCTACTCGCCCAAGCGCTGAGTCTTTCGCGGCATCGATGCCGCCGGCGTCGGTGCCGCGGCGTCGGTGCCGGATTGCAGTATTTGCGTTTTTCCCGCGTCCGCTGGCACGGGAATTGCTGCTCTGGGGTCAGGCGGCGCATCGCCGCGCAGAAGGAGCTGCCCATGAAGTCCCGAAGTGTCCTTGCAACGCTGATCGCTGTTGCGTTCGTGCTGGGCGCGTGCGGACAGGACGAGCCCACCGGCAAGCAGCGCGCCACCGAGGCATCGGCGGATCAGCCCCTGAGTCCCTCGCCGCTTCCGACCGAAACCACGCCGGAGACACCTGAGCAGACCGCGCAGGATGTCGCCGCGGCGCGCGAACAGGCGGACGATACCCGTTCGCAGGTGCGGCTGGCCGCGAAGGTGGCGGACGCCGAGAGCGCGCACAAGATCGCGACCGAGAAGTGCCAGGCTCTGCAGGGCGATGAGCGCAAGGTGTGCATCGAACAGGCTGATCGCGAGCTCGCAGCCGTGAAGCAGCGCGAGCAGGAACGCCTGGAATCCGAGCAACGTTGAGTCGACGCACGCGCCGCCGGGCGCGGTCCGCGGTGAATCCCGTCGAACGCGCACGATTGCCGTGCGGCGCCCGTGCGCGCCGCGCGGTAGCGTGCGCCCATGGGATTGCGCCTGCTCACGGATCGAGTGCGGCGATCGCGCCGACAGAATGCCGAGCACCGCCTGTGCGGCCTCATGCGCTCGCGCCGCCTGCGGCGCTTCCAGTTCCGCCGGCACTACACCGTGGGACCGTTCATCGTCGATTTCATCTGCGTCGAAGAGGCGCTCATCGTGGAGCTGATGAGCGACCAGCACGCCATGGGCCAGAAGACCGACGCGCAACGCAAACTGTTCCTGCAATCCCTCGGCTTTCGCGTGCTGCGCCTGTGGGACTCGGAGGTGCTCAGCGATCCGCGCGCGGTGCTGGCAAAGCTCCTGGAAGGAATCGAGGGACGGCTGAACTAGACACGACGCGGGCGCACCGCTCGAGGAAAGATCAGTCGCGCGGCGGCGGCGACGGCCGGCTTTCCTTTGGCTTGTGCCTGAGCTCGCGCAGCTTGCGGCGCTGCTCGGGCGTGAGGCGCTGCCAGCGCTCGCGCAGCTCGCGGCGGCGCTCGGGCGACAGTTCCTTGTACCGCTGGAAGTTCTCGCGGATGCGCTCCTGCTGCTCGGGCGGCAGGCCCTGAAACTCTTCCCACCGGTCGCGGATCTTCTCGCGCTGTTCCTCGGACAGATTGCGCCAGCGCTGGAAGCGGTCGCGCGCCTGGGTGCGCTGCTCGGGAGTCATCTGCAGCCAACGCTCGCTACCGCGCGCCAGCGCGTTCTGGCGACCTGGCGGCAAGTCGTCCCAGGAGCCGGAGAATCTCGCCAGCAGCTCGCGCTGTTCTTCGGAGAGGGATGCCCACGGAATGGCGGCCGCCGCCGGCTGGGCGGACGAGCTCGCACTGTCCGCGGGGCCCGAAGCCTGCGCGAGCACGGGCGTCGCGACGGCCAGGAGGGCCGCCAACAGCAGCGATTGCAGACTACCGTTCATCGCTCTTCACCTTTTCCTTCTCCCCCTCCACCTCGCGTGCCTTGGCCTCTTCCTCGACGGCCTTCAGGAACTCGCTCCACTCCTCGTCATTGACGTCCACTGTTCCCAGAAATTCGAGAAACTCCTCGTCCACGGGCTGCACCGGCTCTGCGGCGCGGCCTGCATCCGCGGCCAGCATCGCAGCCAGGACGAGCACGCTGGCTCGGGCTCGGGCCGGCGCCATGCGTCAGCCGATGTCCGCGTCCGCGGGCGGCGCGGCGTCGAGCCAGTCGTAGAACTCCAGATCTTCCAACAACTCGAAACTCTCGCTGCCCGCCAGCAGCTCCAGGTCGTCCATCGCGGAATGCTCGGCGCCCGGCGCCACCGCCGCGGGGAACTCCTGCTTCGCCGGCTGGCCGGTCAGCATCACCACCGCGATCACGAGCGCGGCGGCAAGCGCTCCGGCCGGAGCCCACGCAAGCCACTGCCGCAACACGCGGCTGCGGCGTGCCTCTTCCACGGCGGCGTGCCGTGCCTGCGTGAGGCGCGAGCGCACGTGCCCGCTCAGGTTCTGCGTGCCTTCGCGCAGCAGCTCCGCGCTGCGCTCCTGGAACTCTTCCTCGTCACCGCTCATGACCACAAATCTCCCAAACTGCCGCGCAGGCTGTGCACGGCCCTGTGATAGTGCGTCTTCACGCTGCCCTCCGAGCATCCCATCGCCGCGGCGGTCTGCGCCACGTCGAACCCTTCCAGGGTTCGCAGCATGAAGGCCTGCTGCTGACGCTCGGGCAACCCGGCGACCGCCGCCTCGAGCGCGGCCAGCGCCTGGTCCATCTGGATCTGCTCGCCCAACGGCAGTTGCGTGTCGGGCGCCGCGTCGATCGGGTCGACGATCTCCTCCTCCATGCTCGAATTCCCGGGCAGCCAGGCCAGCACTCGCGCGCGCACCGCGCGCCGTCGCTGGCAGTCGCGGATCCGGTTCCTGAGGATCCGGTAGAACAACGGGCGCCATTCCTCGGCGGGCCGCGCAGCGTAACGGCGCGCCAGCTGCAACATTGCGTCCTGCACGATGTCGAGCGCATCGTCCACGTCGCGCACCGCGATCTGCGCGAACTTGAAGGCGCGGCGCTCGATATCGGCCAGGAATCGATCCAGTGCGCGTGACCGTTCCAGTGCAGCTTCCTTTGCATCCGCGGCAGCGGGGCCGAAGACGCTGGCCAAAGCGCGCGGCAGACTGACAGACACACTCATGGTCGATTCCAGCTCCACAGCCGCCGCGGGGCGACTGGCCACTCGCCAGCGTCGACGGGCGGCCTTCCGAGGTTTATAACGTGCCACCCCCGCGTCGGTTGACGGCGACGAGGGTCGCGGACAAATTCCCCCGAATCATCGACTTACGCACACGAGCGACGAAACCGTGTGACGTTTGCGTGACGCGTGGCCCGGAGGCTGGCCGCGCGGCATCTAAGTACTTGATGAAACTATGGATACCTTGCGCCGATCAAGTTTTGACCAAAGTAACGCGATGCCCGAGCACGACACCCAGTTAGGCACTTTCACCCCAGCTCCTCCACAGAGTTATCCACAGTTTTTGGGGAAAAAGCGCCCCGCATGAGTTCCTTGATCCTGCGGGTGGCCCTCGACACGCCCCTGCGCCAGCTTTTCGACTACCTCCCGCCCACCCGCTTCGCGGACGCCACCTGCCAACCCGGTGTGCGCGTTCGCGTGCCGTTCGGGCGGCAACGGCTGATCGGTGTGCTGATGGAAGTCGCAACGCATTCAGAGGTTCCGGCCGGCAAGCTGCGCCCCGCGCTGGAAGTGCTCGACACCGAACCTGCGCTCGATCCGACGCTTCTCGCGCTCACGAGTTGGGCAGCCGAGTACTACCGCCATCCGATCGGCGAGGTGATCGCGGCAGCGATGCCCGTGTTGTTGCGCGAGGGCGCACCGCTGGTCGCGACACAGGAGTTGTGGAAGCTCACCGAGATGGGGCGCACCGATGCGCTCGTGGCTCTGGGCCGTCGTGGCCCGAGGCAACGCGAGCTGATCGATTTCCTGATGGCGCACGAGCCGGCGTCGGCGGAGACGCTGAGCGCGTTGGGCGAGCACTGGCGCGATCACATGCGCGCGCTGGCTGCGAAGGGCTGGGCCGAACGCCAGAGCGTTGCCTCCGCCGATGGCCCGTGGCAAGGAGGCGCGCAGACCGAAGGGCCCGAGCTCACCAGTGCCCAGGCCGCCGCCGTCGCCGCGGTGAGGGCCGAATCGGATCGGTTTGCCGCATGGCTCCTGTACGGCGTCACCGGCAGCGGCAAGACTGAGGTTTACCTGCGCCTGGTCGAGCAGACGCTGGCGGCAGGCCGGCAGGCGCTGGTGCTCGTTCCGGAGATCACCCTGACGCCCCAGCTCGTTTCGCGCTTCGAGCATCGCTTCGCCGCGCCGATCGCGGTGCTGCATTCGGCGCTCACCGATGTCGAACGCCTGGCCGCCTGGCGACGCGCACGCGCGGGGGAAGTGGCGATCGTCATCGGCACGCGCTCGGCCGTGTTCACGCCGCTGGTGCGCGCGGGTCTCATCGTCGTCGACGAAGAGCACGACGCCTCGTACAAGCAGCAGGACGGTTTTCGCTATTCGGCGCGCGATCTGGCGATCGTGCGCGCCCAGCGCGAGAACGTGCCGGTGCTGCTGGGCTCTGCCACGCCGTCGCTCGAGAGCCTGGAGAACGCCAATCAAAAGCGCTTCCGCAAGCTCAGCCTGCCGGAGCGCCCGGGCGCCGCACGCCACCCGAAGGTGACGCTCATCGACTTGCGCCGCGAGGCCATGGAAGAAGGGCTAGCAACCACCACGCTCGCGCAGATCGACAGGCATCTGGCGGCGGGCGGCCAGGTGCTCATCTATCTGAATCGCCGCGGCTACGCGCCGACCCTGTTCTGCCCGGGCTGCGGCTGGATGGCGCCCTGCCACAGCTGCGACGCGCGCATGACGGTGCACCTGCGCCGCCAGGCGTTGCGCTGTCATCACTGCGGCGCGCAGGAACGACTGCCGCTCGCCTGCCCGACCTGCGGCCACGAAGTGAAACCGCTCGGGCAGGGCACCGAGCGCGTCGAAGACTCCCTCGGCGACCGCTTCCGCGACGTGCCGATCGTGCGTTTCGACCGCGACAACGTACGTCGCCGCGGCGAGCTGGAGGATCTGCTCGAGCGCGTGAACACCGGCGAGGCCCGCATCCTGGTCGGCACGCAGATGCTCAGCAAGGGCCACGATTTTCCGGACGTGTCACTGGTGGTGATCGTGCACGCGGACCAGGGACTGTTCAGCGCCGACTTTCGCGCGAGCGAGCGCCTGGCACAGGCGATCGTCCAGGTGTCCGGTCGTGCGGGCCGCGCTTCGCGCCCCGGCGAAGTGCTCATCCAGACGGAATTCCCGGACCATCCGCTGCTGCGCAGCCTGATCGAAGGCGGGTACGAGGGCTTCGCCGCTACGGCGCTCGCCGAGCGCGCGCAGGCGCACTGGCCACCCTTCGCGCGGCTCGCCCTGGTGCGTGCCGATGCGCCTGAGGCCGCCGCCGTCATGCGTTTCCTCGAGGCGGCCCGCGACCTTGCGCTGCCTCCTCCGCACGACGTTCGCGTGCTGGGACCGGTCTCTGCGTCCATGGCGAGACGGGCCGGCCGGCACCACGCGCAGTTGCTGATCGAGAGCGACACGCGCAGCGCGCTGCAGAAGTTTCTCGGCGCCTGGCTGCGCGCCGTCGACCGCCTGCCGACGACACACGGCGTCCACTGGTCGCTCGACGTCGACCCGATCGACCTGTATTAAACTCAGAGCCCCGATGAAAGAACAGCTCGTCGAACTCATCCGCCGCGCCCTGGCGGCGCTGCCCGCAGATACCTTGCCCGCCGACGTCGCCCAGAGCGCGGCCGAGAGCGTAGAGATAGAGCGCGCGCGCGATGCCCGGCACGGCGACTTCGCCACCAACGTCGCGCTGCGCCTGGCGAAAGCCGCGCGCCGCAATCCGCGCGAGCTCGCGCAGGCCATCGTGCAGGCGCTGCCCGCGAGCGAGCTGGTCGCCCGGGCCGAAGCCGCGGGGGCCGGCTTCATCAACCTGCATCTGGCACCCGGCGCCTATGCGGAAGAACTGGCGCGCGTGCTGGAACAGGGCGCAGCGTACGGCCGCTCCACGGCGGGCAAGGGCCAACGCGTGCTGGTCGAATTCGTGTCGGCCAATCCGACCGGGCCTTTGCACGTCGGCCACGGCCGGCTCGCCGCTTACGGTTCCGCCGTCGCTGACCTGCTCGATGCCGCGGGTTACGCGGTGACGCGCGAGTTCTACATCAACGACGCCGGCAGGCAGATGGACATCCTCACGCTCAGCGTGTGGCTGCGCTACCTGGAACTGGCCGGCGAGTCGCTCGCCTTCCCCAGCAACGGCTACCGCGGCGACTACGTGCGCCCGGTCGCCGAGGCGCTGCTGGCTGCGGATGGCGCTGCGCTGCGCAGGCCCGCGGCCGAACTCTTCGCAGACCTGCCCCCGGACGCGCCCGCCGGCGACAAGGACAAGCATGTCGATGCGCTGATCGAGCGCATGCGCGCCCTGCTCGGTCCGGCCGGGTTCGAGCGCGTGCTGGAATTTTCGCTGGAGCGCATGCTCGCCGCGATCCGCGCGGACCTGGATGAGTTCGGCGTGCGTTTCGAGAACTGGTACTCCGAGCGCTCGCTCGAGACCAGCGGGGCGATCGAACGCGCGCTCGAGCGCCTGAAGGCACAGCAGCGCGTGTACACGAAGGATGGCGCGCTGTGGTTTCGCGCCACCGAGTTCGGCGACGACGAGGACCGCGTGGTGGTGCGCGAGAACGGGGTCAAGACCTACTTCGCCTCCGACATCGCCTATCACCTCGACAAGCGCGTGCGCGGCTACGAGCACCTCATCGACGTGCTCGGCGCGGACCATCACGGCTACGTGGCGCGCGTGCGCGCCGGCCTCATGGCGATGGGCGAGCCGGGCGAGTGCCTGGAAGTGCGCCTGATCCAGCTCGTGAGCCTGTTTCGCGGCAAGGAAAAGCTGTCGATGGGCAAGCGCGAAGGCAACTTCGTCACGCTGCGCCAGCTGCGCGAGGAAGTGGGCAACGACGCGTGCCGCCTGTTCTACCTCATGCGCAGCAACGACCAGGCGCTCGACTTCGACCTGGAGCTGGCCAAATCGCGCTCCAACGACAACCCCGTCTACTACATCCAGTACGCGCATGCGCGCGTCGCGAGCGTGATGAAGCAGCTCAAGGACCGGGGTCTCGCGTTCGACGCGGCGCAGGCACGCCGCGAGCTCGCGCGCCTCACCGAGGAGCACGAAGTCGCGGTGTTGCGCAACCTCACGCGGTATCCCGAGGTGCTGGGGCTCGCCGCGCTCAACCGCGCGCCGCACGCGCTGGTGCACTACCTGCGGGAACTCGCCAACGACTTTCACACCTACTACAACGCGCACACCTTCATCGTCGAGGACGCTGCCCTGCGCAACGCGCGCCTCGCGCTGGTACTGGGCGTGCAGCAGGTGATTCGCAACGGGCTGGGCCTGCTGGGAGTGTCGGCGCCGGAGGCGATGTAGCCGTGACCCGAGACTACAAATCCTCACGCGGCAACCGCGCCGGTGCCCTCTCGGGCACGGCCGGTTTCCTGCTGGGACTTGCGATCGGACTGGGCGTGGCGCTGGGCGTGTTCATCTACGACCGGCGGCCGTCGGTCACGGTGGCCGAGAAGCCGAGCGCGGCCAAGCCCAGCGCACCCACCGGCGATGAAGAGGCCGCCGGGGACCCGGGCCAGCAGTACGGATTCTACGAGCTGCTGCCGAAGTTCGAGGTGGTGGTACCCGAGCGCGAGAAGGGTGAGCCCAAGGGCGCGCCGCCCAAGCCCGTCCAGAAGCCCGGCACGTACGTGCTGCAGGTCGGCTCGTACAGCAAGTTCGCCGATGCCGATCGCGTGCGGGCACAGCTCGCGTTGCAGGGAATCGAATCGCGCATCCACGAGGTGTCCCTGAACAACGAGGTGCGCCACCGTGTGTGGGTCGGGCCCACCACCGACCTGGCGCTACTCAACCGCACGCGCGACCAGCTGCGCGCCGCCGGGCGCGACGTGTTGCTGTTGACGATGCGCGAGTGAGGCCAGGCCCGCGAGCAGCGCGAGCAACCAGAGCCCGAGCGAACCCCCTCCGCCTCCCCCTCCACCGCCGGACGGCGGCGGCGGTGGCGGCGGGGTCGGCGTCGGAGCGTCCTGCGATACCGTGATGCTCGTGGTCGTCGTCGACGAGCCCGTGCGCAAGGCGACGTGGGTGACGTCCTGCGCGCCGGTGCTGTCGGTGACAGTGAGGCGCAGTGCGAATTCACCGCTCGCAGGCGCAGGAACAGAGGCATTCGCAAGCCCAGCCCCGGTGATGGTCGGCGCCGCGCCGCTGGAGAAGAGCGCGGTCCATTCGAAAGACGCGATCGTGCGCCCTGGCGAGGCGATGCTCGCGGTCGCGTCCAGCGCCACGTTCTGCCCCGGCGAGACGCTCGCCGGCGCCTGAATGCGTGCCAGCGGACGCAGCGCTGAAACGACCGCGGCGCCCGTGTCCAGCATGCCCGCGCCGCAGGTGGAGGTCGTGCAGATGCACTCCTCGGTCTGAAGGTCGGTGCTGCTGACCGGAACGTGGCACACCGGCGGGGCCGGCACGGTGGTCGACGTGGTCGGAAACGCGCGCGCGCTGCGCCGCAGCCGCCGCGTGATCTCGGCGAGCGGCAGGGCAGGATGCGCCGCGCGCATGAGCGCCACCGAACCGGAGACGATGGGCGCCGAGAAGCTCGTGCCCACGTTGAAGTTGAACTGGTCGGTGAACGTCGGGCCGAGCGGAACCGTGTCGCCCGTGTCCGTGGCGGTGTCGAGCGAGAACAGGCAGGGCTGTCCCGCGCCGACGTTGACACAATTGCCGCCGGGCGCGCTGATCGTGAGGTTCGTGCCCACGTTGCTGAAACCGACCTTGGTGCCGATGTGGCGCAGCGCCCCGACCGAGATCACGTCCGGGCAGTTGCTGGGCGCGTCGAGCTCGCCACCGTCATTGCCTGCCGAAGCCACGACGGTGACGCCCGCCGCGGTCAGCTCCTGCATCACCGTGACGTAGGTCTGGCGGCACGCGCCGTCGCTGCCCAGGCTCAGGTTGATGATGCGCGCGGGGTTCGGGTTCACCTGCGCGATGCCGGGCACCGTGAAACCCGCCGCCCAGCGCATGGCGGCGAGAATGTCCGAGTCGTTGCCGCCGCACTTGCCCAGCACGCGCAGCGGCAGGATCGGCGAGTCCCACGCGAGGCCCGCCATGCCCGCGGCGTTGTTGGTGCGCGCGCCGATGATTCCGGAGACACGCGTGCCATGCCAGGAGCTGCCACCGATGTCCTGCACGTCGCTGCAGCCGCGCGAGATGAACACCGGGTTCTGAATGTCCGTGGAGTCGATCCAGTCGCCGGGATCGGAAGGATCGGCATCGCGGCCGTTGCCGTCGTTGGCGGTGGAGCTGGAACCGTTGGTGTCCAGGGACACGAAGTCGAAGCCCGGCAGGAGCTTGCCGCCCTGCGCCAGCGCCGCGAGATCGGGATGGTCGAAGCGCACGCCGGTGTCGAGTACCGCGACGACGACCGTAGCGCTGCCGACGGTGCGATCCCATGCCGTCTCGGCACGCACCGCCGCGATCTGCGCGGCTTGCAGGTACCACTGGCTGGCGTACAGCGAATCGTTCGGTGCCAGGTGCGCGAACCGCCGCTCGTCCGGCTCGGCGAACAGGACTGTGTCGTCGGCGCGCAGGCGCTGGAGCGTTGCTTCGAGCTCGGCACCCGCGAGCGGCGATTGCAGTTGCACGACGTCGAGGAGCGGTGCGATCTGCGCGCCCGCCGAGAGCGCCACACCGGTGCTCGCCGCCAGTTTGGCCGTGCGCGCGAGCCGGTCGGCGGGCTTGGCGCGCGTGGCCGGCGTTTCGCGCCATTGCACGATGACCTGCGACACGGCCGGCATCTGGCCGCGTACGCGCGGCTCCGACAGCTTGCCGTTGTACTCCGCCGCGATCGCGTCAGGTGCGCCGGCCAGGGCGCAAAGCGCACCGGCGAGTGCAAGCACACGTGGAAAGGACATCCCAGCCCCCCTGGACGGACACTTCGGTCCGTCAGCTCAGAGTTTCACAGGCTATCGAAGGTTCACTTCCCCGAGCACGATGCGCTTCACGTATTGCGGGGCGACCAGGTGGCAGTAGTGCGTTCCCCTGAAACGTGGCGGGGCCTGCGCCAGCCGGGGATCGTTCCAGTCGGCACGAAAGCCGCGGGGCTTGATGCGCACCGTGTCCGTTGCCAGCGACACGTAGAAATGCGGTTCCAGCCAGTCCGGCCCGGTCGCGGCCATCTCGTCCTCCTCCACCACCACGCGCTCGCGCGGGAACTTCAGGCGCGGGCGTTCCTCGGCCGTGAGCTGCGCGAACACGCGGTCCACGAGAGCTACGTTGGCCGCGCGGCAAGTGGATTCGGCACCGGCCGCACCGGGGCCGTAATGCGCGAGGATGTGATCGGCCGTCTTGAGCTTGCAGGAAATGCGCTTGGGATGGCGGCGTTCGGCGTCGGCGTACCAGACGAACTGTTGCGCCGTCAGGGGCTCGATCTGCGCCTTGGACAGCACGAACTCGTCGAAGTCGACGTAGCTCAGGTTGACGACCGGGCGCTGCGTGCCCGCGATCAGGCGCTGCGCCTGCGCGCATTCCTGCTCCAGCGTCACGGCTTCGGCGTCCGGCGGTTGCGCGGCCGGAGTTTCGAGCGGCATGCGCAGAATCGTCGGGCGTTGCGGAGCTGCATCGGCGGACGGCGCGGCCAGCACGTTCGGCAGGCCGGCCACCGTGTAGAACTCCCCTCCCACCACCACACCGGTGGTCTGATTCAGGCCGGAGCTGGCGCGCGCACTGACGACACCGACGGACTCCACCGCCAGGCCGTCGTTGCTGAGGCGGATGCGGGCCACGCGCGCAAGATACGGCGAACCCTGGATCCCGAGCAGGTCGCCGTCGTGCCAGGCGAGTCCGTCGATGCTGTTGACCGCCGCGTCGGGCGGCACCGCGAGCTTCGTGCGCTGCCCCGTACGCACATCGAGCGCGCTGATGCCTTCGACGTGCGCGACGTACAGGCGTTGCTCGTCCGCGCTCAGCACGATGCCGTTCGGGAACGTCATGCCGGACTCGCGTGTGACCTTCTGATACGCGCAGCTCTCACCCTTGCCGCCTTGCTCCCTCGCCGCCGCGCCTTGCAATCGCCACACCGTACCGATGGTGCTGTCGGTGACGTAAACGTCTCCGTTGCGTGCCAGCGCAAGATCGTTGAATCCGTGCATCACCGGCCGTTCGTCGAGCCAGCACGTGAGCTGAACGCGCCCGCTCTGCAGGTCGACGGCGTGCAGTCCCGCCAGGCCGACATCCTTCTTGGGCGGCTCGTTGCCTTGCAGCAGATCAGGGAACACGCCCGACACCGCCCACAGCAATCGTCGCTCGACGTCGACCTTCAGACCGAGCACCTCGCGCAGGCCGCTGCCCGCAGTCACCAGGCGCGTCGCGCGCCGCTGCGCATCCACCTGCCAGATCTCGCCATTGAGGCTCCCGACGAACCAGCGATTGCTCCTGGGATCGTGGGTGATGCCTTCGGGCCGCATGGTCGCGTCCTCGAACACGACGAACGGCTCCGCCTTCGAGACGGGCCTGAGCCCGCGCTGAGCGCGAGCGGCGAGCTCGCGCACGGCGGCGCCCACCGCAGGATCGCCCTGCAGCGGCGCGATCTCGGGCAGCGTGGCCAGGTCGAATCCGGCGCCGCGCTGGATCGCGTCGCCAAGCAGCTGCAGCGCGACGTCGGCTTTGCCGTTGGCTGCGTTGGCGCGCGCGATGCTGATCAGCAGATCGGGATGATCCGGGGCGCGCCGCAGTATCTCCGTGCCGTACTTCAGCCACCCGGCCTTGTCGCCCGCGAGACGTGCGGCGCGAGTCCGGTTCTGCAGTTCCATCAGGGGCATCGCGGAGGGTTCGGCTTGCGCCGGCGTCCCCGCAGTCTGTGCGCAAGAGGGGAATGGCCACGAAAGGACACAAAAACACACGAAAGAAGACAGGACCGGACGAAGCATCACATCTGCGCTCCTCTCATTTCGTTTTCTCCTGTTCTCCTTTCGTGTCCTTTCGTGCTTTTCGTGGCCATCAACTCTTCTCGGCGGCACCGGCGGCGCGGATGGCCCAGCGCTCCCCGCCCTGCCACGTGACGGCGAAGCGATCGCCGACCGCGAGCCGCGTATCCATTCCAGAGGTCACGATGGCGTTCATGCCGAAGGCGACGCCTTTCAGCGCGGGCACGAAGCGAAAGCGCCGCAGCGCACGCAGCGGCTCTTCGCCCCGGCGCTCGCCGGTGCGCTGGTCGGTGGTCGTGACGATGCAGCGGGTGCAGGGCTTGACGCACTTCAGCGCCAGCTTGCCCGCGTGCAGCCACGTCATCCGGTCTTC
>DASTQG010000351.1:0-3993 GCA_035761885.1 Steroidobacteraceae bacterium
AAGCCGGGGAACGTTCCCACGGGATCGAGCTGCGTATTGGGCGCGAGGCGGCCGACGTCCACGACGCTCAGGAGCTTCCCTTCCTCGATGAGGTCGCCGTTGATGGCCGACACCGCCATCGGCACCTCACGCAGGTTCTGCGCCGAGGCCTTGCGTTCTGCATAGACCGCAACCTCGACGTTCTCCAGGACCCGACCCTCGTCGTCCGGAGGCGGCGTCTGGGCAAGACTCGCGATGGGTATCGTCGCAGTGCCGAGCAGCGCCGCGACCGTGGTGAAAGAGCGAAGCCTCATGGTTATCCCCCGTCAGATGGTGTGTGCTTAGAAGTTGGAGAGTCCGAGTGCCAGGCCGCCGTCCACCTCCAGCGCCACGCCTGTCACCCATTCAGCTCGTACGAGATACTCGATGCCCTCGGCGATTTCGGTCCCGGTGCCGACGCGCCCGAGTGCATGGTCCCTGGCGATGGCGGCGTAGCGCGCCGCGGACTGCTCCGCGGTGAGCAGGCCCGCCCGAAGATTGATCTCCGTGGGAACCGCGCCGGGCAGGATGCAGCCGACGCGGATGCGCTTCGCGCCGAGCTCCGCCGCCATGACGCGCGTCAGCCCTTCGAGCGCCGCCTTGGTGGCGGCGTAGGGCGAGGCGCCCGGATACGCGCGACGGTTGTGAGTCGACCCGATGAAGACGATCGCGCCCTGTGTTTTCTCGAGGCGCGGCACGGCGAGGCTCGTGAGCATCATCGCGCCGATGACGTTCGTCTCGAACGCCTCGCGCAGGAACTCCTCCGTGTACTGGGTGATGGCCTGGCGGTACATGTTGCCGGCGTTGTTCACGAGCACGTCGAGCTTGTCGCCGTGCTCCGTTGCGGCCGCGAGCATGGCCTCGCGATCGCCGGAGACGGTGACGTCGCCCACCACCGCGCGGCACGCCGGACCGATCGATTTCGCCACCGCGTTGATCTTTTCCTCGCGCCGGCCGCTGATCGTCACGCGCGCGCCGAGCGAGGCGAAGTACCTCGCCGTGGCCTCGCCGATGCCGGACCCGCCTCCGGTGATCAGCACCGACATCCCTTTTACATCGCGCATGAGAGCCTCTCGACTGTGTCGTGGCCGCTAGCCCACAGCGCCGAGCGCTGCAGGATCCGGCGATGAACAGGGTGCTCGAGCGATTGCGAGTCGTGGCCGAGCGCGTCGTAGACGACGCGCCCGCGCCCGTAACGGTGAGTCCAGAGCGCGGGCTGAGTGCCTGTCTCGCGACCTCCAGGAGCGACCTCGGCGCGCGCCCACGCCGCGACGTCGATCTGCGGCGTGAGATCGAGGTCCGAGTACACCTCGTCGCGAATCGCGAAGTCGGCCAGCCCGCGTACCAGCTCGTGCACGAGGTCCAGTTTCACCTGCGTCGGTCCCGGTGCGGGATGCCACGAGCGACCCCACTGCCAGGCGCCGCCGAGCACATCGCGCCACTGCGACCAGTCGTCGAAGCAGATGCTCGCGGTGTGAATGCCGAGCAGGCCGCCTCCGCCGCTCACGTGCCCCGTGATGGCATCGCGGGCCGACTGCGGCACGCGCAGCGCCCACGCTTCGCGATCCGGCGCATACTTCTCGTCCTGCGTCATGCTCCAGCGCAGCGCGTAGTTCACCAGCAGCGCAGTTTGATCGGCCCGCAGAGCCGACAGCACTTCATCGAGGTCCGTGGTGACGGACACCTCGAAGCCGGCGTCCGCGAGGATGGCGGCGAGCACAGGCGCGGCGTGCTCGAACGGATGATTGATACCACCCGTAAAGATGATGGCCGTCTGCGGTGCGGGCGCGCCGGGGCTCATCTCAGTCGACCTGCCTGGGCAGTTGCATGAGGACGCTGCACGAAACGCCGCCGTCGACGACGAGTTGATGACCGGTCACGTACCGTGCTTCGTCCGAGGCCAGCCACAGCATCGCGTTGGCGATGTCCTCCACTTGCCCCAGTCCGCGCAGCGGAACCGCACCACCACGCAGCTCGCGCACGCGCTTGTCGGCGTAGATGGGTGCGGACATGCCGCCATCGATGAAACCGGGGGCGATGCAGTTGACGCGAATGCCGTGTGGGCCGAGCTCGAGCGCAAAGTGCTCGGTGAGCTTGGCGACCGCCGCTTTGCTGGCCGGATAGGCTCCCGAGCCCGGGCCCGGCGAGAGGGCGTTGATGGAAGTGAGGTTGATGATGACACCGCTCCCGCGTCCGATCATGCGGCGCGCGGCCTCGCGCGCGACGATGTACGTGCCGTTGAGATTGATGTCGATGACCGCGCGGAAATCGGCGACGGTCTGCTCCGTCAAAGGTCCGAAGCGCACCACGCCGGCGTTGTTCACCACCACGTCGGGCACGGCGCCGAACTCGTCGAAGGCTGCGGCGACCTGAGTTTCATCGGTCACGCTCGCCTGCAATGACACATGGCCCGGGCCGGACAGTGTCCGCGCCAACTCCTCGGCGCGCGCACGATCCACGTCGAGTACGCCGACGCGATACCCGCTGCGCGCTGCAGCCGCGCACATCGCCGCCCCGAGACCGTTCGCGCCGCCGGTCACGAGCATGGTGCGGCCGGAGACGGAGATCATGCGAACACCACGGGGTAGCGGCCCCAGTTCGGGCGCTCGGTGTGCTCGGCGAACGCGGGTGGATCGGACGGATCGGGACGTGCGCCGGCATCGAGCATTGCACGCACCAGCATCGTGATGATTCCGTACTGATGCTCGGCGGGATCGACTTTTCCCTTGGGCACGAGCCCAGCATCCAGGTCACGGCCCAGGCAGGTGTGCACTCCGGTGCCGAACGTGACGCCGAAGGGCTCACGCCCGCCGCTCACGGTGCGGTGCGGGTTATAGACGTCGGCGTCGGGACCGAAGATCTCCTTCTCCCGGTTCGCCGTCCACAGGTCGATCTCCACGCGATCCCCGGTGGAAACGTCGGCACCGTTGCTGAGCTGCACCGGACAAATGGGCTTGCGCCACGACACCGGGCTCGCCGGATGCAGGCGCAGGCTCTCGAACACGCAACGCTGCACGAACATGGGATCGACGCGCAGGCGTTCGCGATCCTCGGGGTGCTCGCGGCTCCACTCGAACACGTCGTGCATCGCATGGGTCATGGAATTCGCGGTGCTGTGGGACCCGGCCTGCAGATAGAACGCGATCTCGCGGCACAGCAGATCGGGCGGAAGCTCCAGGCGGTCCTCGTTCTGCAGCAGGACCGTCAATACGTCGCGCGGTAGCACCGTTTCCTCGATCTCGCCCTTCGCGAAGCTCACAAGCAGGGCCTGGCGGCGCGCGATCGAAGGCGCAAGGAAGCGCTGCGAGAACTGCGCCAGCGCCGCGCGAACCTCCGCGCGCAGTTCCTCCTTGTCGCGACGCGAGTGAACCATCGTCGCGCCTTCGCTGAACGTCCTCACGAGCGCCAGCAGGGCCTCGGTCTCCTGCGGCGAGCGCTCCGGGCGATCCACCCCGGCGAAATCCGCGGTCAGGTTCATGGTGATGCGGAAGCCGAAGTCGACCAGGTCGCATCGTCCGCGCGCCACTGTCGGGCCCAGCAGCTCCGCGAGCGCACGCGGGAACACTTCGGTCTCGTAGTAGCGAAAGAAGCTGCGCTTGAATACCCGAAACTCCAGCACGCGCCGCGCGCGGTGCTCTTCGCCGTGCAGCGTGAGCAGCGTGCCGTCCATGATCACTTTGCCCTCGTCATACAGCGCCTGCGCGAGATTGGCGTTGCGCAGGGCCGCGAGTGCATCGGAGATCGTGTTCAGTCGGACCGTCGCCATGAATGGTTTTCCAGAAGGTGTCAGATCTCGTGGTCGGGCGTTTCCGGTGACTGCGGACCGGACTTTCCCAGGGCGACATCGCGCGTCAGGCGCGCGCCGTACGTGCTCACTCTCCAGCCGGGCGGATCGCGACGCGCCGCGGGCGGCGTCAGATCCACTTCCCGCCCACCGAGCAGCACATGACGCAAGCGGGCGCGATCGCCGAGCAC
>DASTQG010000352.1:0-4884 GCA_035761885.1 Steroidobacteraceae bacterium
CATCGGCTTCGTCCGCATCCGTGTCGAGGGTGAAGCCCACGAAAGTGCGTGGGAGCTCATCCTCGCCGAGCGGTACCGTTTCGTTCGTGAAACCGGTGAACGAGGCAAAGACGCTGTTCACCGTCACCTGGAACGTGCGCCGCGCGACGAGCCCTTGCGGGTCCGTCACTCCGACGGTCACCGTCGCGGTTCCTGCCGCTCCTTCGGCAGGCGTGAGCGAGAGCGTGCGGGCATCGGCGGAGCCACCGAGGACGATGTTCTCGTTCGGCAGCAGTCCCGTATCTGAAGAGGACACACGCACGGTGAGTGCGGCCGCGCCGGACTCTGCGTCCGCGATCGCGAACGAAACGCCCGTATCGGTCGTGTCCTGGTTCAGCGTGCGATCCCCGATCGCGGAGATCGACGGCGCCTGGTTCGGTGCCGGACCCTGCGGACCGTCGTCACCGTCCCCGCCACCGCCGCACGCGCTCAGCGAGAGCGCGGCGGCCAGGAGGAAAATAACCTTGTTACCCATGACTGCTCTCCCTTACATCGCGCCGGGGATCGGCGTGCGCAGGTACGGGAACTTCGTGTCGAAGTCCGCAGCGCTGATCGGTGCGCCATCCGTGAGCGCGGCGGTACCGACCGGCGCGTTCGCGGGAGTGCACAGCTCGAGATCAGTCTGCTGGCCGTTCACCGGAATGGGGTGGCACAGCCGGCCCATCACCACGCGCAACGCGAGGTCGACCACGTCGTCACCGGGTCGGCGGCCGTTCGGGAAGCCGGCGAGATCGCCACCCGCCACCCCGAAAGTGCTCTGCTGTGCGGCAGGCGTCGCGGGAATACCCGTGTTCAGGCGCGTCATCTCCGAAGGCGTCACCTTCTTGAGCTGGTTCACGGCCGGAAAGCCCGTCAGGAATGCGGTCACCAGGTCGTTGCGCGGGAAGTTGCTCGGCGCGAGGTTCGGGATGTTCGCGCCGAGGGTCGTATTCACCGCATCACGGAACAGCAGATCGACGAGCGCGGGCAGTGTCGGGTTGGTCACGTAGGTCAGGAACTGGCCGTCATCCTTCGGTTCGCTCGCGCTGAACCGATCCTTGTCGGGAATGCCGACGACCAGCTCGTTCACGAGCGGCATCGACAGGCGCGACACCTGCGTGAACGGCCCGCCGTCCACCTCGGGCTTCTTGAAGGTCGGGCGCGGATTGAGAATGCGCGCCTGGCGCAGGCTCGCGGAGGTCCATGCGCCGATGACGCCGTTGCCGTCACCCGTGAGGCAGGACGCCGGCAGCTCGAGCGCGAACGTCGTGATGTTCGCATCGTTGATGATGTCGTTGGCCGGGTCCTGCGTGATGCCGCCCGGAAAACCCTTGCCGTCGCCGTTGCCTGGCATGCTGTCGCCGTCGATCGGCACCAGGTTGATGAGGTCGAACACCTGGCCGAGGTTCACGACGAATGACTCGTCGCGCTGGCCGACGAACACGCGGCCGCTGTCGCCGCAGCCCGGCACGCTGATGGTGTACATGAACTGCCGCGCATACGCCTCGTATGCGTCGGCGTCACCGAAGGTCTTGGTGCCGATGTAGTCGAAAGGCTTGGTGAACGTGGCCGATCCGTTCGCCGCGTTCGTGATCTCGGACTTCGAGCCCTTGCGACGATCGCCGCGCACCAGCTTCAGCGAGTACGACTCGCGGAAGTTCAGGAACTGCGAATCGCCCGCCGCGATGGGCCCGGCATTCTTCAGCGGAATCGCGACGGCCTTCTGGTTGTCCTGTGGCCCGATGTTGAGCTTGATGCCCTGGTTGTTGTTCGCGAGCGTGTTGTCGAAACGGAACTGGAAGGTGAGGTCTTCCTTCGCATCGCCGTCGTTGTCGATGTGGATCTCGTACAGCGCGTCGTCGTCGAGCGCGAAGTAGTTCGGTCCGCCATACGGGTCCTGCAGCGGCAGGTAGTTGGCGATGATCGTGACGTAGCCGGCGCGCGTCGGCTCGTAGCTCATGAACATGTAGAAGTCGGTGGAATCCACCGCCGGACGGAGCGCGATAGCCGGCGCCTCGCGATGGCTCGAGCCGAGCACCGCGAGCGGTAGCACGGCGGCCGCCATTGTCATTGCCAGCCGGGCCACGGCCAGCCGGGTTGTGCGTTGCATTGCTGTTCCCCTGTGATGAGCGTCCGGAATGGACGCTGACTGCGCGGTCTACGCGGCGCCGGCGCTGGCGGATGCGCGCCGGCGAAATTTGCGTGCCGCGGGCGCCGCGCAGTTTCGCAGGGAAAAAATGCTGTTCGGCGCGCGCGCGCGGTTGGATTCAGATTCCGTGCGACAGCGGCTGACAGCATGACGGCGGCCAGACTATAGTGCGCGCAGTCTCGCCGGAGGCGACCGTGAAAATACTGAAAACAATACTGTTCGGTGTCCTCTCCCTGGTCATCGTGCTGGCCATCGGCGGGCTGCTGCTGCCCTCCTCCGTCCACGTGGAACGCAGCACCGTGATCAACGCCTCGCCCGCGGCGGTGTTCGACGTGGTGAACAGCTTCAAGCGCTTCAACGAGTGGTCTCCCTGGTACGAACTGGACCCGGGCGCTCAGTACCTGTATTCCGGTCCGAGCCAGGGCGTGGGCGCGCGCTTCGAATGGTCGAGCAAGAAACCCGAAGTGGGCTCGGGCTCGCAGCAGGTCATCGAGAGTGAGCCGTTCCGGCGCGTGCGCACGCAGCTCGACTTCGGCTCGCAGGGGACCGCGCACGGAGAGTTCACGATCACGCCGGCGGCGGCGGGCAGCCAGGTCACCTGGGCGTTCGATGCCGAGTTCGGCTACGACCTGCTGCAGCGCTATTTCGGATTGCTGTACGACCGCTGGATCGGCGCCGACTACGAAAAGGGCCTGGCCAAGCTCAAGGCGCTCGTCGAGCAGGCAGGCACGCAACCCGCGGCGGCCCCGACGATGCAGATCAGCATGGCGGAGGTCGAGCCCATGGAGGTCGTGGCGATCGAAGGCACGGCATCGCTCGAGCCCGATGCCATCTCCACCGCGCTCGACTCGGCCTACGGCAGGATCGGTGAGTTCATGCGCGCGAACGGCCTGGAGCAAAGCGCAGCGCCGCTCGCGATCACGCGCTTCTACGACGAGAGCGGCTGGGGATTCGAGGCTGCCATTCCTTACAAGGCGAGCGACGCTGCGCGCACCAGGGCAGAGGGCGCGGCGAACGGCGGGCAGATCAAACTCGCACGCACCTACGCCGGACGCGTCGTGAAGGGCATGCACGTCGGGCCGCACGAGAACCTGCCCGACGCGTACCGCCAGCTCGAGGACTACATGGCCGCGAACAGGCTCGAGCCGAACGGCCCGTCGTGGGAGCAGTACCTGAGCACAAAGGCCGACACCTCGCGGGAGCCGCTGCGCACGGAAGTGTTCATGCCGGTGAAGCCGCAAGGATGAGATGCGCGACGCTCGTCGTGGCCTGCGCACTGTGGTTGGGTGCGCAAGGTGCGTTCGCGCAGGACGACAGCCGGGCGCGCGAGTTCATGGAAATGACGCGCAAGCCGCTGCAGTACGAGCTGCAGCCCGGGCGCGTCACGGTGCACGAGGATGTGAGGATCGGCTCGCGCGCCGACGGCAGCGCCCTCACGATCGACCTGTACTTGCCGAAGGCGAGCTCAACGGCTTCCCTGCCCATCGCACTACTCGTGCACGGCGGCCTGCCCGACGGCATTCCCGTGCTGCCGAGCGCCTGGCGCGCCTACAAGGACTGGGGCACGGTGCTGGCGCAGTCCGGCGTCGCCGCGGTGATGTTCGATCATCGTCTCGGCTACCCGACGCGCCGCCTCGACGAGGCGATGAGCGAGATCGACCAGATCGTGCGCTGGCTGCAGCAGCCCGCCTCCCAGCGGGGCCCCGCTTCGGTCGCGCTCGATGCGGCGCGCATGCACGCGGTCACGTTCTCGGCCGGCGGCCTGCTCGTTCCCGAGATCGCGCGCCGCCACGAGCGGATCGCAGGCTTCGTGCTGTTCTACCCCCTGCTCGGTACCGATGCGGACGCCGACAACGATGCACGCACGGCGGAGCGCCTCACGTTCATCAACGTGCTGCCCGTTCTTGCGCAGCGCCGCACGCGGCTCCTGATCTTCCGGGCCGGCGCGGATGAGATACCCGGTCTGCTGCAGCGCCTCGATACGGCGCTCGCCGCGGCACTGAAGGCCGACGCGAACCTCGAGCTGGTCAACCTGCCCGGCGCACCGCACGCGTTCGATTTCTTGCGCGATGCGCCGGATACTCGAGCCGCGATCCGCCGCACGATCGAATTGCTATCGTTTTCGGACTAACCCGGCCTGCAGACCAACCCGGCGAAAAAGGGGACAGTCCCCTTTTCTGAGCCCGAAAAAAAGGGGACAGTCCCCTTTTCTGCCCCTGTGCGCCGGTGGGAGAACGTCGCCATGAACGCCCTCAGGACAGCTCTGTTCGTCATCGCCGTCGCTGTGGCTCCGCTCGCCGGCGCCGAAGAGGATCCGCACGCCGCCTGCGCCGCGATGGGTTGGGTGCCGCGCGAGATTCTCGAGCGCCCGGTGGTGTTGCGCAGCGGCACCGGCAACGCGAGCGACGAAGTCACGACGAAATCGGACGAGGCGCGCCGCTTCTACCTGCAGGGCCTCAACTATCTGCACGGGTATGTCTGGATCGAAGCCGCGCGCTCCTTCAACCAGGCGCTGCGCCTGGACCCTGAGCTCGCGATGGCGCACTGGGGGCTGAGCCGCGTGTATTCCGGCCTCGACGATCACGAGGCCGCGGTCGAGGCTGCGAAGCGTGCCAAGGAGCTCGCGGCGAAGGCCAGCGAACGTGAGCAGCGACGCATCGCGCTGCGCCTGCAGCAGCTCGACTCGATCGCCGACCTTGCGAACGTGGCGGCGTTTG
>DASTQG010000353.1:0-11246 GCA_035761885.1 Steroidobacteraceae bacterium
GGTCGCGAGCTCATCGAGCTTGATGTTCAGCTCGCGCAGCTTCTTGTCGCGCCACACCTGGACCGTGGCGGCGGTGCCGGGCGCGAGCGCGGCGACCCGCGCGGGCAGCTCGTTCGAATCGCGCACCGGCTTGCCGTTGAACGACACGATGACATCACCGGGCTGGATGCCGGCTTTCTGCGCCGCGCTGCCCGGCTCGACGCTCGACACCAGCGCGCCTTCCGGCTTCGACAGCCCGAAGCTCTCCGCCAGACCCTGATTCACCGTCTGGATGGTGACCCCGAGCTTGCCGCGCGAGACGTGTCCGGTCGCGCGCAGTTGCTGGCTCACGTCCACGGCGACGTCGATCGGAATCGCGAACGAAACACCCTGGTAGCCGCCGGTGCGCGAGTAGATCTGCGAGTTGATGCCCACGACCTCGCCGCGCAGGTTGAACAGCGGTCCGCCCGAGTTGCCGGGATTCACGGCGACATCGGTCTGCAGGAACGGCACGTAGCCGTCCAGCGTGCGCCCCTTGGCGCTCACGATGCCGGCGGTCACGGTGTTCTCGAAGCCGAAGGGCGAGCCGATCGCGACGACCCACTCACCCACGCGCACCGCGTCGGGATTGCCCAGGCGCACGGATGGCAGATCGCGTGCGTCGATCTTGAGCACCGCGACGTCGCTGCTCGGGTCGGTGCCGAGCACCTTCGCCTCGAACTCGCGCCGGTCGGTGAGCTTCACCGTGACCTGCTTCGCGTCCGCCACGACGTGCGCGTTGGTGAGAATGACGCCGTCCGGACTGATGAGGAAGCCCGAGCCCATGCCGCGCATCGGCTGCGGAACGCGCTCGCCGCGCGGCAGGTTGCGGAAGAACTGCCCGAACGGATCGTCGGGACCGAAGCCGCGAAACTCGGGCATGGGCGTCGCGGCGGTGCGCACGGTGCCCTGGACGCTGATGTTCACCACTGCGGGGCCGTACTGCTCCGCGAGGCCGCTGAAGTCGGGCAGCGCAGCCGCGGTGGGCGCCTTCGCGAGCGGAGTGGAAATGGCGGGCGGTTTTTCGGGTGCTGCCGGCGCGCGCGCCTGTTCGACGGCGAACAACGCGGTGAGCGGCAGCGCGACCGCCGCAGCGCCCGCGATCGCGGACTGCACGCGGTTCAAGCGGAATCGTGTGGATAGCATGGCTCTCTCTCCATCATTCGGGCCTGAAGTCGATGCCCGGATTCTGGTAGAGAAAGACTTAAGCCAGTCTTAAGAGCGCGGCGCTTGCGCGCGCGTCGCCGCAAACCGCACGCTCACGCAGGTACCGCGTGAACTTTGCGCGCCGCCGGCTGTCTGCGGGCCGTCCTGAATCGTCACCTGCGCTTCGTGTGCTTGCGCGATCTTGCGCACGATCGCAAGCCCGAGCCCACTGCCGACGCCTTCGCTCCCGGCAAGCCGGTAGAAGCGTTCGAAGACACGCTCACGCTCCTCGGGTGCAATGCCGCGGCCGGTATCGCAGACACGCAGCACGGGGTGACCCGCATCCACCAGCACCGCCACGTCGACGCGCCCGTCCTGCGGCGTGTAACGGATCGCGTTGTCGACGAGGTTGCGCAACAGCGCGCGCAGCGCATCGGCATCACCATTCACTTCGATGGACGAGGACTGCGCCAGTCCCAGGTCGATGCGCCGCGCATCGGCAAGCGGGATCAGCTCCTGGATCACGTCGCGCGCCAACGCATCGAGCGGCACCGGTTGCATCTGCGCGGCGCGCGCGCTGTCCTGCCGGGAAAGTGTCAGGAGCTGTTCCACCAGGCGCCCTGCGCGATCGAGCCCCGCGCTCAGGGCCTGTGCCGAGCGCTGGCGTTCGTTCTCGTCCTTCGCACCGAGCAAGGCCTCCAGTTGCAGCCGCAGTGCCGTGAGCGGCGTGCGCAACTCGTGCGCGGCGTCGGCCAGGAACGCCTGTTCACGCTGGCGCGCCGCCGAGAGGCGTGCGAGCAGGTCGTTCATCGCCGCAGCGAGCGGACGGATTTCCTCGGGCAGGGGGGTTTCCGGGATGGGATCGAGCGCGGTGGCGTGACGCGCGCGCACGCGCTCGGCCACCTGCCGCAGCGGGCGCACGCTGTGCGCCACGGCCATGCTGATCAGGACCACGAGCACCGGCACCAGTACGAGGAACGGGAACAGCGTGCCGAGCGCGAGGCGCGCGGCCTCGCGCTGGCGCACGGACATCGGCTGCGCCACCTGGATCACGAACCCGCGCGCCGGAACCCCGAACACGCGCCACCGGCCTTCCGAAGTGTCGACGGTCGAGAGCCCGAGTTGCGTGATGCCGGGGAGCACCGTTCGCGGCTGCGACTGGTAGACGCGCAGGCCGTTGAGGGTCCATACCTGCACCACGAAGTCGTAGCCCGCCTGCGGTTCCGCGAGCTCCGGCACGACCGCGAACTCGAAGGCCTGGTGGCGCAGCGCGAGCGCGGTTTCGCGCAGCTGGCGATCGAAGAAGGCGTCGGTCTGCGCGAGGAGGTTGCGGTACATCCACCAGCCGCTCGCGGCCGCGCCGATGACCACCGCTCCCAGCGACCACAGCAGGATGCGCCCAAGCAGGCTGTTCATGGCGAGGGCACCCGCCAGCCGACGCCGCGCACGTTCTGGATCAGCTGCGCGCCGAGCTTGCGGCGCAGCGCGTGAATGTGCACGTCGAGCGCGTTGCTCTCGATTTCATCGCCCCAGCCGTACAGGCGCTGCTCGAGCTGCGCCCGCGAGAGAATCGCGCCGGGACGCTCCAGCAGAGCGTGCAGCACCGCGAACTCCCGCGCCGACAGCGCCACGTCGCGGCCGGCGAGCGCGACCTGGTGCGTGTCCAGGTTCATGCGCAGCTCGCCCGCTTCGATCACGTTGTCGGCTCGCCCGGCGCGCCGGCGCAGCAGCGCGCGCACGCGTGCCGCGACCTCGGCCGGGTCGAAAGGCTTCACCAGGTAGTCGTCGGCTCCGCTGTCGAGCCCGGCGATGCGATCCGTCACCGCGTCACGCGCGGTGATCACGAGCACGGGCGTATCGTTGCGCAAGGCTCGCAGCTCGCGCAGCACCGCCAGGCCGTCGCGGCGCGGCAAGCCGAGGTCGAGCAGGATCAGGTCGAAGCTTTCCGTGCCCGCCGCGAGCAGCGCCGCCTCGCCGTCGCGAACCCAGTCGATCGCGTATCCGAGCCGGCGCAGGTGCTCGCGCAGGCCCTCGCCGATCATCGGGTCATCTTCCACCAGCAGCAGGCGCACCGGGGTCTCTCACTCGTAGACCATCCACAGCGGGCCGGGGAACAGCCAGGAGAGTCCCGTGCGCAGGCGATCGCGCCAGTTCTCCCAGTTGTGGCCGTCGCGCACTTCCTCGTAGCGCACCTGGATGTCCTGTTCCTGCAGCAGCGGCACCATGGAGCGGTTCTCGTAGATGAGCGATTCGTAGATGCCGCAGCTCAGGTACATGCGGTTCGCGGCGCGCCCGGGCCGCTCGCGAAACTCGTTCACGAACTTCACCACCGGGTCGAACACCGGCCCGCGGCGGTGTCCGCCGATGTCGGAGAAGGCGAACGAGCCCGACTGCAGCAGCAGCCGGTCGTAGAAACCGGGATAGCGCCAGGCCGTGTAGAGCGAAGCGACGCCGCCGAAGCTCGCGCCCATCAGCCCGCGCGCGGCCGGCTCGTCGATGAGCGGATAGCGGGTGCGCATGAGGGCCATCACTTCCTCGGTGAGGAAGCGCGCGTGCGCCTCGTGGCCCGCGTACTCGAGCAGCCGGTCGGGCGACTGCGTGAGGCAGACGATCATCGGCGGGATCTCCAGCCGATGGATCAGGTTGTCGAGCACGGTCTTGAAATCGGCGAAGCGCAGATAGTCCTCGCCGTCGTGCACGATCAGCAAGGGATAGCGACGCGAACGGCGAAAGCGCGCGGGCAGGTACACGAGCAGGCGCCGCGTGGAGCCGAGCGCGGCGCTGCTCAGGTGCAGCTCGTCCAGCGCGCCGCGCCGCGAGAGCTCGTCGTGCAGAGTCCACTCGGGACGGTCGTAACCGTATCCCTGGCACACCGAGTTGGCGCCGAAGGGATCGGCCGCCTTCACCGGGTTGAGCGGATCGGTGATCCACTCGCCGTGCTCGCCGCGCACCACTTCGAACTTGTACTCGATGCGCGAGTTGGCCGGCAGGTCGATCCGCAGCACCCACAGGTCGGTCCCGGTCATGCGCTCGAGATTCTGCGCGGTGGGCAGGCCGTGGATGAAACAGCGCAACAGCACCTGCGTCGCTTCGCCGCGGTAGACGAACGTGACGCCGGTCTTGTCGACCAGCGGAAAATCGTTGGCCGCGAGGAACGCATCGATCGCTGCGGGCTCGATGGTCGGTGCCGCGAGCAGCTCGCGCAACGTCATGCGCGCACCTCCGCCAGGACGCCCTGGCGCGAGAGCCGCCAGCACGCGTACGAGCGCCGCAGCCGGCTGCCGGACCAGTGCAACGCCGTGCCGTGGTCGAGCGTGAGGCAGTGCGCGGGCGCGAAGCGGCGCGCGAACAACGTGATGCGGTCGTGATCGTGAAGCGCGAGGCGCGACTGCGCGTGCGGCAGAGCCACCACGCCCGGCAGGAGCGCGAGCCCCGCGTCGAACACCTCGGGGCTGCCCGCACCCTGGGGCGGATGATCGTGGAACAGGATGATGCGCTCGCAAATCGCCATCGCGCCCGCCGACCATGCGATCACGGGCTTGCCCGCGATCAGCCGGCGCACGTCGAAGAGCCGCAGGCGGTTCACCAGCACCGCCACGTGACCGCCGGCGATGAGCACCGCCGCGGCGGGCTCGATCAGCTTGCGGATGGCATCGATGTGCGGAATGACGCTCGCCCGCTGCTGGGGGCGCAACTCGCGCCGGTAAGCAGCATGCTCGCGCTCGATGGCGCGCAGGTGCTCGCGGTCCAGGGCACGCAGAGCACCCAGCGAGGCACGGCGCGCGCGGCGCAGGAGCACGGGGTCCCCGTCGCGCTCGAGCAACTCGCGCGCTGCGTCCTTCGCATGTTCAAGCCGCAGTCGATACAGGTCCTGCATCTCGGCAAGACGTGCCTGCCGGCGCCGGTGCGCCGTCTGCAGCGCTTCATCCCTGGAAAACACCTGTTCGGTGCGCGCGTACAGCTGCAGGTCCGTCACCTCCGCGCCCACGTGAGCGCGCAGTTCCTCCGTCTCGGACTCGCGTTCCTGCCAGCCCGCGGTGATCGCCACGAGGGGACCGGAGATCCCGAGCTCGCGCAGGGCGAAGCGCAGGTTGGGCTCGCGGTACTGCGGACCGAGCAACGTGATCGCTGACATGCTTGTATGATACGGAAAAACAAATCCATAACTGCAGGAGCCCAGAGGCAGCCATGCCCAACCGTCACGCCCTGTTCGCCCTCGCGCTGCTCGTTGCGTCGGCCGGTTTGCGCGCCGACCCTCAGGCGTTCGGCCCGGAGTCGCTGTACGACTGGCAGTTCGTCGGCGATGCGCGCATCTCCCCGGACGGCACGCGTGTCGTCTACGTTCGCGGCGCCTCCGACCGGGCGCGCGACGAATACGACTTCGACCTGTGGATCAACGAGGGCGAGGACGACGTCATCCCGGGCGACCCCGGCGAGGACAGCGTGAGCCCTTCGCGCGCGCTGACCAGCGGTACCGCCAACGACGTATCGCCGCGCTGGTCGCCCGACGGGCAGCGCATCGCCTTCCTGTCCAACCGCTCCGGCAAGCGACAGATCCACGTGTTCGAGCTGCGCGCCGGCGAACCCTGGCAGCTCACAATCGATCCGGAGGGCGTGCAGGGCTTCACCTGGTCGCCCGACAGCAAGCGCATCGCTTTCGTTTCGCGCCAGGCGCTGGAGGGCGATCCCGGATTCGATCCAACCGCCCCGCCCGAGGCGGGCTCGGTGCCCGCGGCGATCAAGGCGCGCCAGCCCTTCGTGACCGACAAGCTGCGTTACCGCTTCGACGGGACGCCCGGATTCCGCTCGCCCAAGCGCGGCCACATCTGGGTCGTGGATGCCGACAAGGGGCCGAAACAGGCGGCGCGTCGCATCACGCAGGGGGATGCGGACGACACGATCCCGCAGTGGTCGCACGACGGCCGCATGCTGTATTTCAGCTCGCAGCGCGAGGACATGAGCGAGTACAGCAACAACTCGGAAATCTTCGCGGTTCCCGCCGATGGCAACGCCGAGGCGCGTGCGCTGACCTCGCGCGCTGGTCCCGACGAAGCGCCGCTGCCCTCGCCCGACGGGCGCTGGATCGCCTATGTCGGATACGACACGACCTCGCCGCCGCGCAGCTCCTACGTGACGAATCTGTACGTGATGCGCCCCGACGGATCGCAGGTGCGCCAGCTCGCGGTCGCTTTCGATCGCAACGTGCCGGACTCCATGGCCGGTGACGTGGCGGCGCCGGGCATCGGCGGGAGCCAGATGGCCTGGACTGCGAACAGCCGCAGCATCCTGTTCACCTCGTCCGACCGCGGCCAGAACCACCTGTACTCGGTGGACGTGGAAAGTGGCGATTTCAAGGCGCTGACACGCTTTCCCCAGGGAGACCTGCGGGAGTTCACCGTGAGTCGCGACGGCCACGTCGCCGCCGTGTTCAATTCATCCGCGCGGCCGGCAGAGGTGTACACATTCCCGCTGTCGGGCGCCGCAAAGAAGCGGTGGCTGCGCATCTCCGATCACACCGCGCAGCTTGCGCCGAAGGGTGGCTTCTCCGAGTACGAGGAGATCTGGACCGAGTCGTTCGATGGCACGCGCATCCAGGGCTGGATCGCCAAGCCGCCCGGGTTCTCGCCCGACCGCAAGTATCCCTTCATCCTGTACATCCACGGCGGCCCGCACGCGATGTACGGCTCGGGCTTCTTCCACGAGTTCCAGGTGCTCGCGCAGGCAGGCTACGTGGTGCTGCTCACCAATCCGCGCGGCAGCACCGGCTACGGCGGCGACTTCGCCAACATCATCCAGTACAAGTACCCGGGCGATGACTATCGCGACCTGATGGCGTGCGTCGACGCGGTGCTCCAGCGCGGGTACGTCGATGCGAATCGCATGGGCGTCGCCGGTGGCAGCGGCGGGGGATTGCTCACGAGCTGGACGGTGGGCCAGACCGACCGCTTCAAGGCCGCGGTGGTCGAGCGCGCGGTGACCAACTGGCACGGCTTCGTCGGCACCGCCGACCTCAACTATTTCTTCGCCACGCACTGGTTCCGCGATTTTCCCTGGCGTGACAGCGCCGACTACCTGGCGCGCTCGCCGTTGTCGCACGTGGACAAGGTGAAGACGCCCGTGCTCGTGATCCACAGCGAGCACGACTACCGCACGGCGCTCGACCAGGGCCTGCAGTACTACGCGGCGCTGAAGATGCTGAAGAAGCCTGCGAAGCTCGCGGTGTTCCCGGAGTCCTCGCACGGGCTGAGCCGCGAGGGTCGGCCGAGCCAGCGGGTGGAGCGCCTGAAGATCATCTCAGGCTGGTTCGACGAGCACCTGAAGAGGTAACCACAGAGATCACAGAGGGCACGGAGAGGAAGAGGATGGCCCCCTTGAATGCCGTCTTCTACTCTTCACACCCCGTTATTCTTCCTCTTCTCCGTGCCCTCTGTGTTCTCTTTGGTTGATTCTCTTTTCTGGAAGGCGGCGAGCATGTTCTCCTGCATGCGCGTCCACAGCTCGAGGTTCTGCCGCGCCATGTCGGCCATCGAGGCGACCGGCGCCGCGTTCATCACCTTGGCGATCTGCGCCTGCAGGGCGTCCTGCTGGCGCATGAAGCTCTCGACGCTCGACTCGAGATAGCGCGCCATGAACTCCTGCATGGAGTTGCCGTAGAAACGGATGATGGACTCCAGCAGCTGCGTGCTCAGGATCGGGCGGCCGAACTGCTCCTGCTCGGCGATCACCTGCAGCAGGATCAGCCGCGTGATGTCCTGGCCGCTCTTGTCTTCGATCACCCGGATCTTCTCGCCCTGGACGATGAGCGTGCGGATGTCCTCGAGCGTCACGTGCCGGCTCACGGTGGCGTCATAGAGCCGGCGATTCGCGTACTTCTTGATGATGCGCTCTTTGCTCATGACCACTCGCATGTCAAGCTTGTGCCTGGGCGCATTCTACGGCGATAAGTATGCGATGCAACAACCGCTCGCGGCGCCGCCGCGAAGCCGCCGCGGCAGGGCCGCCGCGCCATGAGACTTTTTCCGGATCAACGATCTGGCCATGAATCGGGCATCGCGTGGCGGCACGATGCGGATTACTCTCGGACTTCTCTATCTTGCGGCGCATGAAGCAGACGGAGGCAGCGACGGATCTCGCCGACGAGGCGTTCGCCGCGTTCGCGGAGACGCTCTCGCAGCTCGCGCGGGACGTGCCCGGCGCGGACTTCGAGGCGCAGCTCGCGCAACTGCGCAGGATCCTGGTCGAGGGCGCGCAGCTGCGCGAGCAGGCATTCGCAGGGCTCATCGGCGCATGGCGCGAGCTGGCCGACCTCGGCACGTCGTTCGCAGCGCCGATCGCGGCCTTTCACGCCGGTGACGCCGAGGGCGCGCGCGAGCTCGAAAAGCAGGCGACGGAGTTGCGGCACGCCTGCGATGCGCTCGGCGCATTGCTCGCGCCACTGCCCGCCGAAGCATTCGCCGCCTTCGCCACGACCGCGCGGGCACGCATCGCGGAGCGCAGGCCCTTCGAGAGCGTGAAGGCGGTGTACGACGCGTGGATCGAGAGCAGCGAGGCGGCGTACTCGCGCCTCGCGCACAGCGAGGCGTTCGCAAGCGCCCAGTCGAGATTGAACCAGGCCTCGCTGAGATTGCGGGCTGCCCAGCTGGCGCTGATCGAAGGTGGCGCGCGGCAGCTGGGCCTGCCCACGCGCGCGGACGTCGACGAACTTCACCGGCAGATCCACGAGCTGCGCAATGAGATCGTCACATTGCGCGGCAAGCCTGCGAGCGCGCGCAAGCGAGTCCCGCGGCGGCGCCGATGAATCTCTTCGCCTTCGACGCGGCCCAGGCGCGCGCGGAAGCGCGCGATTTCGTCGAGCGCATGCGCAAGGCGCGCACGCGCATGCAGCATGCATCGCAAGCGCAGATCGGTGCGACACCGAAGGAACTGGTGTACCGCGAGGGGAAGGTGGCGCTCTACCGGTACGGGATGCACGCCGCAAGGTCGCGCGCCCGGGCCGGCAAGGCCAAGCCTGCCGCGCGCCAGCCTCCGCCGCTCCTGATCGTCTACGCGCTGGTGAATCGCCCCTACATGATGGACCTGCAGGAAGACCGTTCGCTCATCCGCGGGCTGCTCGCGCAGGGCCTCGACGTCTACCTCATCGATTGGGGCTACCCGGATCGCGGCGACCGCTTCACGGGCCTGGCCGACTACATTCTCGGTTACGTCGATCGCTGCGTTGCACACATCTGCGCCGCGCGCGGTGTGCGCGCCATCGACGTGCTCGGCGTGTGCCAGGGCGGCACTTTCTCCCTGTGCTACACCGCGCTGCGCCCAAAACGCGTGCGCAGGCTCCTCACGATGGTGACGCCGGTCGATTTCCACACACCGGACAACCTTCTTTCGAAGTGGGCGCGAACCGTCGACGTCGATCTGATCGTTGAAACCTTCGGCAACGTGCCGGGCGAGGTGCTGAACGCGGCGTTCCTCGCCCTGATGCCCTTCCGGCTCATGCACCAGAAGTACGTCGACCTTGCGGATCTCGCCGCGGACCCGCGCGCGCTGGAGAACTTCATGCGCATGGAAAAGTGGATCTTCGACAGCCCGGACCAGGCGGGCGCGGCGTTTCGCGAGTTCGTCGGCGCGTTCTACCAGCGCAACGCGCTGATCGCCGATACGCTCGAGATCGCGGGGGAGCGCGTGCGCCTGCGCACGCTGCGCCAGCCGATCCTGAACGTCTACGGCCTGCGCGATCACCTGGTCCCGCCGAGCGCCTCGCGCGCGCTCGCCGGGCTCACCGGCAGCGGCGACTACCAGGAGCTCGCCTTCGACACCGGGCACATCGGCATGTACGTCAGCGGCAGGACACAGCGCGAGCTGCCTGCACGCATCGGCGAGTGGCTGCGCGGGCGCTGAGGGTGCAGGGAGCACCCAATGCATCACCCGCGAGGCCCACTCTTCTAATATGATCAACGTTCTACCGCGCGCGGATCGATCCGGCGCGTCCAGGAGTCAGCGATGATTTACGACAGCATTCTCGGCACCATCGGCCGCACGCCGGTCGTTCGCATCAACCGCCTCGCACCCGACGGCGTGACGATGTACGTCAAGTGCGAATTCTTCAACCCGCTCTCATCGGTGAAGGACCGCCTCGCGATCGCGATCATCGAGGACGCCGAGCGCCGCGGCACCATCAAGCCGGGGCAGACGGTGGTGGAGGCGACGTCGGGCAACACGGGCATCGCACTCGCGATGGTGTGCGCCGCCAAGGGCTATCCGTTCGTCGCGGTGATGGCGGAGACGTTCTCCGTGGAGCGGCGCAAGCTCATGCGCATGCTCGGCGCGAAGGTGATCCTCACGCCCGCCGCCGAGCGCGGCAGCGGCATGGTGCGCAAGGCCGAGGAGCTGGCGAAGAAGCACGGCTGGTTCCTCGCCCGCCAGTTCGAGAACGAAGCGAATCCCGAATATCACCGCAACACCACGGGCCCCGAGATCCTGCAGGATTTCGTCGGCAAGCGGCTCGATTTCTGGGTGACCGGCTGGGGCACGGGCGGCACGCTCACGGGCGCGGGCGAGATGATCCGCAAGGCGCGCCCCGACTGCCGCATCATCGTCAGCGAGCCGGAAGGGGCGGCGATGCTCTCGGGCAAGGAATGGAAGCCGCACAAGATCCAGGGCTGGACTCCGGACTTCGTTCCCAAGGTGCTCAACCGCGAGGTGGGGCACGAGATCATTCCGGTCAGCGACGTCGAGGCCATCGAGACCGCGCGCTCCCTGTCACGCAGTGAAGGTATTTTCTGCGGCATTTCTTCCGGCGGTACCTTTGCCGCGGCGCTCAAGGTGGCGGCCAGGGCGCCCAAGGGCTCGGTGATCCTGGCCATGCTTCCCGATACAGCGGAACGTTATCTGTCCACGGTACTCTTCGAAGGTATCGCCGACGGCTCCGACCCCGAACCCTGACCCGATGCCCCACCCCACGTTGCCTTCTCTGCTTGCGCTGTTCCTCGCCCTGGTCCTGCTCGCGGGTTGTGGCAACAACGAGAGTTCCGCCGCTTCCGAGCGGGCGGGGCAGGGCGCAGGTGGACCAGGGCAGCCGGTCAGCGTGG
>DASTQG010000354.1:0-11030 GCA_035761885.1 Steroidobacteraceae bacterium
GCCCGCGCCCACGATGGCGAGCTTGATCTCGCGTGGCGAGTATTCATAGACCGTCGTGACCGCACTGAACGCCCCGCACAGCGCGGCGCCGCGCGCCTGGCCCAGTTTCAGCGCGCTGTCCGGGTTGCGACTCACGAACACGCGCTCGATGGCGATTTCCGCGGGCCGATACTCCAGCACCAGCTCGCGCACGCGCTCGAAAATCGCCTGCAGGCGCGCCGGGAAATCGCCCGTGGGCGTTGCGATCGCGCCGCTCGCGACGTAGGTGGTCGCAGCGCCGTCGCAATCCACCACGCCGAAGCCGGTGAGCCGCGATCCGGGATCCAGGCCGAGGATGCGCGCCGGCGCGGCGCTCGCCACCGCGCGCACCGGAGCGGAGGCGAAGGCCTCCGGGTCAAACGCGCGCCAGGATCTCGTCCGCGATGTCCGCATTCGAATAGACGTTCTGCACGTCCTCCAGGTCTTCGAGGGCCTCGAGCATCTTCAGCATCGACTCGGCGTTCTCGCCGGCGAGCCGGGTCGCGCTCGCGGCGCGCAATGTGATCTCACTCTCCACCGCGGGCAGGCCGGTGCGGCTCATCGCCTCGCGCACGTCTTCGAAATCGGCTGGATCGGTGAGCACGTCGATGGAACCGTCCTCGTTCGCAACGACATCCTCGGCGCCCGCCTCCAGCGCCGCTTCCATCACCTTGCCCTCGTCGGCACCGGGCGCATAGCTCAGAAGGCCCACTTCGTTGAAGAGGTAGCCGACAGATCCGTCCGCCCCGAGATTGCCGCCGTGGCGCACGAACGTATTGCGCACGTCGGAGACCGTGCGGTTGCGGTTGTCGGTGAGGCAGCGAACCATCACGGCCACACCGCCAGGACCGTAACCTTCGTACTGCACTTCCTGAAAGTTCTCTGCGCCGTGCTCGCCGGCGCCGCGCTTCACGGCGCGCTCGATGGTGTCGCGCGGCATGCTCGCGGCGCGTGCCTTCTCCATGGCGAGCCGCAGGCGGGGATTGGCGTGCGGGTCGGCGCCGGCGATGCGGGCGGCGGTCGTCAGCTCACGGATCAGCTTGCTGAAGATCTTGCCGCGGCGCTTGTCCTGGGCACCCTTGCGATGCTGGATGTTGGCCCACTTGCTGTGCCCTGCCATTGCGCGAACCGGCCGTATTGACGAGTGCGCGTATGATAACGGAAACGACCGCCCAACACATCGCGCTCGACGCCCGATTCAACCGTGGAAACAACAACTTCCAGTGCACGGATTGCCACCGCCGCGGTGCTCGGCGCACGTGCGTCGGTGAGCGACTGGAAGGCGGATGCGCGCGCGAAGCAGCGGGCCGCGGAGCTCGCTGACCTCGTCGCAACGCTCGCCGTGGACGAGTCCGTCGTTCTCGCCGCCCTCGCGTTGCCCTTTGTCGAGTCGGACAGCATTGCCCCGAGCCAGACGGACCCGTTCGGCGAAGAGGCGTTGCGCCTGGCGCGCTCGCTCGCGAGCCTCGGGCAGTTCGGGCTGCCGGCGCACTGGAACCCTCAGGACCGGCTGTCGGCCGCGCAGGCGGAAACACTGCGCAAGATGCTCCTCGCAGTGGTCACCGATCCGCGCCTCATCGTGCTGCGGCTCGCCGATCACTTGCGTGCGCTGCGCAAGGCGAAGGATGCGCAGGCCGATGAGCAGCGGCGCCTCGCGCTCGAGGCGCGCGAGATCTATGCCCCCCTCGCGAACCGCCTGGGCGTGTGGCAGATGAAATGGGAGCTCGAGGATCTCGCGTTTCGCTATCTGGAGCCGGAGAACTACCGGCGCATTGCCGCGGCACTGAAGTCACGGCGCGCCGACCGCGAGCGCTACATCGAGGGGGTGCGCACGCAGCTCGACGCGGAGCTGTCGCGCGCTGGCGTGCGCGCCCGGGTCGCCGGCCGCCCGAAACACATCCACAGCATCTGGCGCAAGATGATGCGCAAGCAGCTCGAATTCGAGCAGGTGCTGGACGTACGCGCCGTGCGCGTCCTGGTCGACAGCGTCGCCGATTGCTACGCCGCGCTCGGCGTCGTGCACGGCATGTGGCGGCACATTCCCGGCGAGTTCGACGACTACATCGCAACACCCAAGGACAATGACTATCGCTCGCTGCACACGGCGGTGTTCGGGCCGGGCGACGAGCCGCTGGAGGTGCAGATCCGCACGCACCAGATGCACGAGCACGCCGAGCTCGGGGTGGCGGCGCATTGGAAATACAAGGAGGGCGGCGCTCGCGATGCCGCGTACGAATCGAAGATCCAGTGGGTACGCAGCCTGCTCGAGCCGGGCGCGACCGGCGGGGGCGATGACGCGGACTTCATCGACCGCGTGCGCGCCGAGATCTTCGAGGATCGCGTTTACGCACTCACTCCCCGCGGCGAGGTCATCGACCTGCCACAGGGGGCGACGCCGCTGGACTTCGCCTACCAGGTGCACACCGAGCTCGGCCATCGCTGCCGCGGTGCCCGCGTGAACGGGCGCATGGTGCCGCTCACGCACAAGCTTTCGAATGGCGAAGTCGTGGAAATCGTCACGGCCAAGATCGCCCAGCCCAGCCGCGACTGGCTGAGCCCGCAGCTCGGCTTCCTGGCCTCCCCGCGCAGCCGGGCCAAGGTTCGCAGTTTCTTCCGGCGCCAGAACGAGGAGCAGAACCGCACGCAGGGCCGGGATCTGCTGGAGAAGGAGCTGGCACGGCTCGGCGCGCACGGCATCACCATGCCCGAGCTCATCGCTGAGCTCGGCTTCAAGACCGCCGCCGACCTCCACGTCGCGCTGGGCGCCGGCGACATTCACCTCTCGCAGGTGGTCAATGCCCTGCAGCGGCGCAGTGCGGCGGTGCAGGCTCGCGCCCCAAGGCAGGGCGCGCGGCCGGCACCAGCCAATGGCAGGGGCAACGGCAAGGCGGGTTCCGGGGGCATCGTCGTCGACGGTGTGGGCGATCTCATGTCCAACCTCGCCCGCTGCTGCCGGCCCGTGCCACCGGAGCCGATTGTCGGCTACATTACCCAGGGCCGCGGCGTCAGCATCCACCGGCAGAACTGCGCCAGCCTCCTGCGCATGCGCTCCCGGCAGCCCGAGCGCGTCATCAGCGTGGAATGGGGCGAGCGCAAGGAGCAGCTCTTTGCCGTGGACATCGCCATCCATGCCTTCGACCGGCGTGGCCTGGTGCGCGATATCAGCGCCGTGCTCGCGGATGAAAAGATCAGCATCCAGCACATGACGACCAGCACCAACGCCAGGGAGAACACCGCCGACGTCGCGCTGCGCGTGGGCGTGCACGGGCTCGAAGAGCTGTCGCGCGTGCTCGGGCGCGTGAGTGCGCTTCCCAACGTGCTGCGTGCGAGGCGCATCGGCTGATGGCCATCTCCCCGAATCCGGCAGCTGGCAACGCGCGTGAGCAGGTCGTGCTCATCGACCACGACGTCGAGGCGCTCAAGGCACTGGTCGCGCCGCTGCGCGGGGAATTCGAGTTCCATGCCACCGTGAGCGCGAGCGACGCCCTCGCGCTGCTCGATCACAAGCCCATCGCGGCGATCGTGGCCGGGCAGAAACTCTTCAGCACCAGCGGACTGGAGCTGTTGAACGAGGCCCGCCGGCGCTCGCCACGCACCACGCGGGTGCTGCTCGCCGATGCGCAGGAGCGCAAGGCAGTCGAGCAGTCGCGGCTGGACAAGAGCGGCATCGAGATCCTGCCGCGCCCGTGCACCGCGCAACAGCTCAAGGACGTGCTGCAGGTGGCGGCCTGGTCCTCCAGCGTTTCGAGCAACGAGACCGGCGAAGTCGAGCACGTGGTCATGGAGACGGCCCACGACCAGCCTGCGATTGCGGAGTCCACCGGCGCGCCAGTGACGGTTCTGACGACGGATGCCAATCTTTACGATGCCATCCGCACCGCCGTGCAGGGTCGCCACGAAACGTTCCTCGCGACGAGGCTGCAGGACGCCGCGGAGCTCGCCGCTGCCGGCCGCTGCCCGGTGCTGGTCACCGACATGGCTCTTGCCCAGCCTGCGCTCGAACGCATCGCCAAACAGCTCGGTGCTCATGAGTCTGCGCTGGTGACCGTGGTCGTCGGAAATCGCGAGCAGGGCAACGCGCTCATGGGACTGCTCGGCTCGGGTGTCATCCACCGGTTCCTGCTGAAGCCGGTGACGCCCGGCCTGGCGCGCCTCGCGATCGACTCGGCCGCCCGCCACCACCAGGGCCTCTTGTCAGCCCCTCGTACGGCGCCCGCGGCGAAGACCAAGCCCACACCACTCAAGCCGTTCACGCGGCCCGCGCCGCGCGTGGAGCCGCCGGCCAAGGCCGAGTCGACAACCGATGCGTTTGCGCTGAGTCGGCCTGACCCCCAGAGCCGGACGGACGCGTTACGAACGGAGCCGCCGCCGCCCAGGGCTCCCTTAGTGCCACCGCCCAAGGCACCCTCCGCGCCGCCGCTAAAGCCCGCTGCTTCATCGCCACCGCCGAAAGCATCGCCGCCGCCCAGCCCATCCGCGGCGGCACCAAAGGCGCCCCCGCCCGGCGCGGCACAAACGACCGGGCCTCGCTTTGCACCCTCCCCGGTGCTGGCAGCACAGCGCGAACGGGACGAGGGCCCTGACGAGGACACGACCTTCGAGCTGACCGCCCCGCTCGCGGTCGAGGTGGAAGCCGAATCCGCAGAACCGCCCGTCGAAGAGACAGCCGCAGCTCCACGCCGTCCGAAGCGCATTGGCGCGATGGTGGGCGCGGGCCTCGCGCTGGGCGTCCTCGCTGCGGCTGGAGCAGGTTGGTGGTGGTGGTACCAGGGCTCGCAGCCCCCGCCGGTCGATGCACGTGGCACGGCGATCCAGACACATCTCGCCGCTGCGGTGGCAGCGTTCGACGCCGGACGCCTGATCGACCCGCCCACCGATAGCGCCGCCCACTATTACGCCGAGGTGCTGAAGATCGACCCCGCCAATGCGCCGGCGCTCGACGGGTTGGAACGCATCGCCGAGCGCTTCATCGAGCAGGCCGAGAACCTGATGGTGGAAGGCAGGCTCGACGAGGCCGCGACGGCCCTGGATGCGGTGAGGCAGGTGCAGCCCAACCACCGTCGCCTGAGATTCCTCGACACGCAGCTGCGCAAGGAACAGCAGGACCGACTGGTGCTGCAGGCTCGCGAGGCGGCCAATGCCGGCGACACGCGCAAGGCGCAGGAGCTGCTCGCGGAGGCAGCCCGCATCGCACCAGCGAAGTCTGGCGAGCTCGACGCGGTCCAGGAGTCGCTGACGGCGCGTGAGCGCTCGCAGATGGTGTCGCGCTCGCTCGAAACGGCGCGGCAACGCCTTGCGCAAGGTCGCCTCACGCTGCCGGCGAACGACAGCGCGAAATTTCATCTGCGCGCGGCCCAGCGCGCCGATCCGGACAGCCTCGCGGTTCAGCAGAGCCTGAGAGACCTGACGGAGCGAGTGCTCGCTGCCGGGCTGCTCGCGGCCAACGAGCGTCAGTACGACACGGCGCGCAACCTGCTGGATGAGGCGGAGCAGCTCGGGGCGAGCGATGAACAGCTGCGGGCGCTGCGCGCCAGCATCGAGGGCCCCCGGCTCGTGGCCAATGCGCAGGTCGCGATCGGGCAGCGGCAATTCGACAACGCAACGCGACTGTTGGGCGAGGCGCGCACGCTCGGCTTCCAGGGACCTGAGCTTGCGGCAGCGGACAATGCTTTGCGCGCCGCGCGCGGGGCCGGTACGGGTGCAGCTGCAGGTGCGCCCCTTGCAGCCCCCGCCGGCAGCGCAGCACCCGGCGCCGCGGCGGCGGCGGGCGTTGCAGCGCAAGGCGTTGCATCCCAAGCGGGCGCAGCCACACAACCTGCAGGCAGCGCCCAGCCGGGGAGCACCGCCCAGCAACGCACCACGACGCCGGCCAGCGGCGCCGGCCCTTCAGCGACGGTTCCGAAGCGCATTCGAGCGGCCGTACCGGAGTATCCGCGCCGTGCGCTGGAACAGTCGCAGCAGGGGTGGGTCGACGTGAGCTTCGGCATCAGCCCGGAGGGCACCGTGGTCGATCTGCGCGTGGAATCGGCCAACCCGCGTGGGACTTTCGATCGGGCCGCGCTTTCCGCCGTGCGCCAGTGGCGATTCGAACCGCGGCCGCCCGATCAGGCGTACACCGAGCGCATCCGCACGCGCGTCGAGTTCAAGCTGAGCGACGACTGAGCCGCGCTTCGATGCCGGCCGCCAGGCGTGCCGGCGCAGACGGCTCCATGCGCAGGAACAGCTCCGGCTCCGTGATCTCCAGCTCCATCAGCAGCGGCGCACCGTCCTCGCCGGACACCAGGTCCACTCGCGCGTACAGCAACTCGCCCAACGCCACCGGTACTGCCTCGAGCGCGCTGCGCGCGAGGGCGATCTCGGCCTGAGTCGGCTCATGCGAACGCAGCCCTGATCCGCCGCCCGGTATGAAACGCAGGTCTTCCTGCTCGCGTGGGCCCGAGAGCACGGCGTCCTTGCGCACGGTGTGGCTGTACTCGCCGGCGAGGAAGATCATCGAGCGTTCGCCGTCGGCGTCGATGCTGATCTGATAGGGCTGGATCATCACGGCGCGTTGCGCATCGAGCAGCCGCTGCGCGTGCGCCGTCGCCGCCGCTCGTTGCCCGGGATTGCCGAGAGCGTAGCGGCTCGTGTCGGCGGCGGACGCGCTGATCGCCGGCTTGACCACGTACTCGCCCGCATGCGGCGCCTCCCAGGCTGAAACAGTGGACTGGCCGGAAAAAGGGGACTGTCCCCTTTTCGGGTCGAGCCACTGCGTGGGAACGATGCGGACACCGCGGGCGGCCAGCTCGCGCAGGTAGGTCTTGTCGGTGTTCCAACGCAGCGCCGCGGCGCTGTTCAGCAGCCGGGGAACGCGCTCCGCCCACGCAACGAACTCATCGCGGCGCGGCGCGTAGTCCCACGAGGTTCGAACCACGGCGAGGTCGAAGGCGTTCCAGTCGACCTGCGGATCGCTCCAGATGGCCGGACCGGCGTCGATGCCGCGCGCGCGCAGCGCCTGCGCCAGGAGCTGGGTGTCCTCGTCGAGGTCGGGCAGCTCGGCGCACGTCACCAGCGCGACGCGGACCTGGCGCCGCATGCGGTCAGCGATTGGGGAAGTCGATCGCGCGCTTGTCGGCCGCGAGCGCCGCTTCGTGCAGCGCTTCGCTGAGCGTCGGGTGCGCGTGGATCGTGCGCTGCAGGTCTTCGGTGCTCGCCGAGTACTCCATCGCCAGCACGGCTTCCGCGATCAGCTCGCCCGCCATCGGTCCGATGATGTGCACGCCGAGGATCTCGTCCGTGTCGGAAGCGGATACCACCTTGGCAAAACCCGACGTCGACTCCATCGCACGCGCGCGGCCGCTCGCGAGGAATGGGAAGCTGCCGACCTTGTACGCCCGGCCGGACTGCTTCACCTGCTCTTCCGTCTGCCCCACCCAGGCGATCTCGGGCGCCGTGTAGATCACAGACGGAATCGTTCGGTAGTTGACCTCGGAGAACTGCCCGGCGATCAGATCGGCGACCATCACGCCCTCTTCCTTGCCCTTGTGCGCGAGCATCGGGCCGCGCACCGCGTCGCCGACTGCCCAGACGCCCTCCGCGCCGGTGCGACACTCGTGGTCGACCTGGATGAAACCGCGTTCGTCGAGCGCCACGCCCGTGCCTTCGGCGAGCAGGTCCTTCGTGTACGGACGGCGCCCGATGGCGACGACCAGCTTGTCGACCTCGATCGATTGCTCGCCCTTGGCGTCCGTGTAGCGCACCGTGACCACACCCTTCGAGGGCGTGGCGCCGGTCACCTTCGCGCCCAGGCGGATATCCAGCCCCTGCTTCTTGAAGTGCTTGAGCGCCTCTTTCGCCAGCTGCTGGTCGGTCATGGCGAGGAAATCCGGCAATGCCTCCAGCACTGCAACTTCGCTTCCGAGCCTGCGCCATACGCTGCCCAGTTCCAGACCGATGACGCCGGCGCCGATGACGCCGAGCCGGCGCGGCACCGAGGTGAGATCGAGCGCTCCCCACGAATCGATGATGCTGTCATCGTCGAACGGCGCGGACTTGAGTTCCATCGGCACCGAGCCGCTCGCGAGCACCACGTGCTTCGCCTGCAACACGCGCTTGCTGCCATCCGCCGCCGTCACCTCGACCTTGCGGCCCGGCAGCAGCTTGCCGTGACCCTGGATGCCCGTGACGCCGGCGCTCTTGAACAGCGCGACGATGCCGCTGGTGCTGGCCTTGACGATCGCGCCCTTGCGCTTCTGCATGGCCTGCAGGTCGAGCGACACGTTGCCCACGCGGATGCCGTGCGTCGCGAACTCCGTCTGCGCCCGATGCATCAGCTCGGAGGATTCCAGAAGCGCCTTGGAGGGAATGCAGCCCGCGTTCAGGCAGGTGCCTCCGAATGCGTAACTGCCGTCGCGGTTCTTCCACTCGTCGATGCAGGCGACCGACAGCTTGTTCTGGCCGGCGCGGATCGCGGCGGGATAGCCGGCCGGGCCGGCGCCGATGACGACGACGTCGAAGGAATCGGACATCTGGGTTCCTCGTTAAATCTGCAGGAGCAGGCGCGACGGATCCTCGAGCAGCTCCTTCACGGTGACCAGGAACTGCACGGCTTCCTTGCCGTCGATGATGCGATGATCGTAGGTGAGGGCGATGTACATCATCGGGCGCACCACGATCTGCCCGTCCACCACCATCGGACGATCCTGGATCTTGTGCATGCCCAGGATCGCGCTCTGCGGCGAATTGACGATGGGCGTGGACATCAGCGAGCCGAACACGCCGCCGTTGGTGATGGTGAAGGTGCCGCCGGTGAGCTCCTCGAGCGTGATGGTGCCCTCGCGCGCGCGCGTTGCGAACTCGGCAATCGCCTTTTCGATGTCGGCGTAGCTCGCCTGGTCGGCGTCGCGCAGGATCGGCACGAGCAGTCCGCGATCGGTCGAGACGGCCACGCCGATGTCGTAGTACTCGTGGTAGATGATGTCGTTGCCTTCGACCGAGGCGTTCACCACCGGGAATTTCCTCAGCGCCTCCACCGCGGCCTTGACGAAGAAGGACATGAACCCCAGCCGCGCGCCGTGGCTCTTCTCGAACTTCTCCTTGTAACGCGCGCGCACATCCTGCACGGCCTTGAGGTCCACCTCGTTGAACGAGGTGAGCAGCGCCTGCGTGGTCTGCGCCTGCACCATGCGCTCGGCGATGCGCGCGCGCAGGCGCGTCATCGGCACGCGGTGCTCGGAACGATTGCCGCGCGTCACCTGCGAGACCGGCGCGGCGGGCGCCGACGGAGCGGGCTTTCTTGCCTCGGCAGGCTTCTGCAGGTGCGTCACGACGTCGGTCTTGGTGATGCGGCCATCCTTGCCCGAACCGGGGATGCTCGCCGGATCCAGCCGATTCTCCTCGACCATGCGCCGCACCGACGGGCTGAGCTTCTGCGCGGCGGCATCGTTGCGCGGCGCCGCAGGCGCCCCTGCTGCGGGTGCGGCGGCGGCGGGCGCGCTCGCGGCGATTGATGGGCTCGCAGGAGCAGCAGCGCGGGCTTGCGCAGGCGCGCTGGCCTGGGCGGCCGCGGGCCTGGCGGCCGGAGCGGACGCGCCAGCGCCCGCACCTTCCTCGAGAATCGCAAGCACCTGGCCGCTCGTGACCGTGGCGCCGTTGTCGACCTTCAGTTCCTTGAGAACCCCAGCGGTGGGCGCGGGCACCTCGAGCACGACCTTGTCGGTTTCCAGGTCGACGAGATTCTCATCGCGCGCCACGCTGTCGCCCGGCTTCTTGTGCCAGGACACCAGCGTCGCGTCGGCGACGGATTCGGGAAGCTGGGGAACGCGGACTTCGATGCTCATGAGGTTTTCCTGGCTGCGATCGCGGTCAGGCGCGCGGTCTCTCGCGCGCTGTCTTCGGTGGTCGTGGCCTGCAACGCCGCGGCAACGAGCGTGTGCTGCTGCTCTTCGTGCAACTGGTGGATGCCGGTGGCCGGGGCGGCGGCGGGAGCGCGGCCGGCGTAGAGCAGCACGTGGCGTGGGCCGAGCGGCTCGAGCAGGCGATGGCGGATCTGGTACCAGGCGCCCTGGTTCTGCGGCTCCTCCTGGCACCAGACGATCTCGTGCGCGTTGGAGTACTTGCGGATCAGTGCCGCGTATTCCTCGATCGGGAACGGGTACAGCTGCTCGATGCGCACGATCGCGACGTTGCGCAGCTCCTGCTTGGTGCGGAAATCGTTCAGGTCGAAGTACACCTTGCCGCTGCAGAACACCACGCGCGTGACCTGCTGGGCCGGCCGCTCGCTGATGTCGTCGAACACGTTCGCGAATCGCCCGTGCGTGAGCTCGCGCAGCTCGGACGCCGACTGCTTGTGTCGCAGCAGGCTCTTCGGCGTCATCACGATGAGCGGCTTGCGGAAGCCGCGCAGCATCTGCCGGCGCAGCATGTGGAACATCTGCGCGGGCGTGGACGGCACGCACACCTGCATGTTGTTCTCAGCGGAGAGCTGCAGGAAGCGCTCCAGGCGCGCTGAGGAATGCTCCGGGCCCTGGCCCTCGTAGCCGTGCGGCAGGAACATCGTGAGCCCGCACAGCCGGCCCCACTTCGCTTCGCCCGAGCTGATGAACTGGTCGATGATTACCTGCGCGCCGTTCACGAAGTCGCCGAACTGCGCTTCCCACACGCACAGTGCGTTGGGCTCGGTCGTCGAGTACCCGTACTCGAAGCCGACCACGGCTTCCTCCGAGAGCACCGAGTCGATCACCGCGAAACGCGGCTGACCTTGCGCCACGTGCTGCAGGGGAACGTACGTGCGTCCGCTCTGCTGGCAATGCTCCACGGCGTGGCGATGGAAGAACGTGCCGCGCCCGCTGTCCTGGCCGACGATGCGAATAGGGAATCCATCCTTCAGCAGCGCGGCATAGGCGAGCGTCTCCGCCGCGCCCCAGTCGAGCGGCATCTCGCCGCGGAACATCTTCGCGCGGTTGGACATGACCTGCGCGACGCGCGGATGCAGCGAGAAGTTCTCGGGATATCGCACCGCGCGCTCACCCAGC
>DASTQG010000355.1:0-3251 GCA_035761885.1 Steroidobacteraceae bacterium
AATCGCTCGCCCGGGGCCGATTCCGGCGAAAGCCGGCATCGGCCTGCGGGCGCAGCACCACCGGGCGATCATGGAATCGCGACCAGCGGTGGGCTGGCTCGAGGCGCATAGTGAAAACTATTTCGCGCCGGGCGGGCCGCAGCCGCACATCCTGGAACGCATCCGCGCCGAATACCCGCTGAGCCTGCACGGCGTGGGGCTATCGCTCGGCACGATCGACGAGCTCGACCGCGAACATCTCGCGAACCTGAAGCGCATCGTCGGGCGCTTCGAACCCGCGCTGGTATCAGAGCATCTGTCGTGGGGCGCGATCCACGGCACGCATTTCAACGATCTGCTGCCCTTGCCGTACACGCGTGAAGCGCTGGCGCACATGGTCGCTCGCGTCGTGCAGGTGCAGGAGTTTCTCGGGCGGCAGATCCTGGTCGAGAACGTCTCCAGCTATCTGCAGTTCACCGGCGCGGAGATGACCGAGTGGGAGTTTCTCGCGGCGCTCGCGCGCGAATCCGGCTGCGGGCTGCTCCTCGACGTGAACAACGTCTACGTCAACGCGCACAACCACGGTCTCGATGCGCATGCGTTCATCGGCTCACTGCCGGTGGGCGCCGTGCAGGAGATGCATCTTGCGGGCCATGCGCGCAACCCCGGCGACGGGCGTGACATTCTCATAGACACGCACGGCTCGCACGTTTGCGAGGAAGTGTGGTCGCTGTACGAAGCCGCGGTGCGCAGGTTTGGCGATGTGCCGGCGCTGATCGAGTGGGACACTGATATCCCGGCGCTCGACGTGCTGGTCGCCGAAGCGGCACGCGCCGACTCGGTGAGAGAGAAGGCGCATGCTCTCGCTGCGTGAGTTGCAGAGCGCGTTCGGCGCGGCACTGCTCGCGCAGGATCGCGCAGGTGCCGGCGACCACGCAGCAGGGACGGCGATCGAGCAGGAGATCGTCGCGAACGGCCTCGAGCCCGCCGCACGCCTGCGCATCTATCGGAACAACGCCCGTGAGAACTTCGCCAGCGCGCTCCGCGCTGCATTTCCGGTGCTCGCGAAGCTGGTCGGAGAGGACTATTTCCGTCAGCTCGCGCTCCAGTATCGCGCCGCGCATCCGTCGCGCTCGGGCGACCTGCGCCACGTGGGGCAGGCGCTGCCGGACTTTCTGTCGCACCGCTTCGCCGATGGCGAATACAGCTACTTCCCCGATGTTGCGCGCCTGGAGTGGGCGGTCCAGGAAGCCTTCGTCGCCGACGATCACGCACCGCTCGATCTCGCGCGCCTCGGGCAGATCGATCCGGCGCGCTACACCGAGCTGAGCTTCGAATTGCATCCCGCAGCGCGGTTGCTGTTCTCGCCCTACCCCGTGCTCACCATCTGGCGCGCGAATCAGGATGGCGCCGAGGAACGATCGATCGACCTGCATGCGGGTGGCGAGCACGTGCTCGTGACACGCGCCGCGCAGGATGTCGAGCTTGCGCAGCTCGACCCGGCCGACTACGCGTTTCTTTCGGCGTGTGCGCGCGGTGCGCAGTTTGCCGACGCGGTCGCCCGCGCGAGCGGTGCAGGCCCGTTCGACGCGAGCACCTCGCTGCGCCGACACGTCACGTCCGGAACGCTCGTCGATTTTCGCCTTACCGGAGACCCCGCATGAGCCTCGCGGCCCGCATCCTCGCGCCGAATCACGCTGTTGGGCGCGCCTTCGATCTGGCACAGCCTTTGTTCGCGCTGGCGCTGCGCTGGTATGTGAGCTGGCAGTTCCTGAAGTCCGGTCTGCTCAAAGTTCAGAGCTGGGATCAGACGCTCTGGTTGTTCGAGAACGAATACCGCACGCCCCTGCTACCGCCGACGGCCGCGGCCGTGCTCGGCGTGTTCGGCGAGCTAGTGTTCCCGATCCTGCTCATCGTGGGGTTCGCGAGCCGTCTCAGCGCGGCCGGGCTCTTCGCGGTGAACGCCGTCGCGGTGATTTCCTATTCACACGTATTGCTCGAGCCGGGCATGGAGGCGGCGCTGGCGCAGCACGTCCTCTGGGGCTTCATGATCCTGACGGTGATGGTCTACGGCCCCGGCAAACTCTCGCTAGACCGAAAAGGGGACATTCACATTTTCGCAGGCAAGTCCGCCGCCACCGAAGCGCGCTGACGCGCAGCGCCGAACCAGCGTGCAAGGCGTGCCGACGGCACGCCCATTGAGAAACCGAGGGCAAGCACCCGGTTCGTGAGCCCGCGGCGAATCCAGCCGTCGCGGTGCCAGGGACGGTCCGAGACCAGGATCGGCAGCTCGATACAGTCGAAGCGCCCCTGGCGGCGCAGGGCCTTCACCAGCGCCACCTCCTCGAACAGCGGCATCGGCGCAAAGCCGCCGCAGACGTCGAACGCTTCGCGCGTCGCGTACAGCCCCTGGTCACCGTAGGGAATACCAAACTTCAGGCGCCACCCGATGCAGCGCTCCATGAAGGTCTTCATCGGCTGGGGCCGGCCGTTGAAACGGAACTGGAAGCAGCCGCCGAGCGCGCCGGAGTCGACCGACTCGATGATGGCCTCGATGGAATCGCGGTCGGGGATCGCATCGGCATGCACGAACCAGAGGACCGAACCGCTGGCGCGTGAGACGCCTTTCATGAGCTGAACGCCGCGGCCGGGAACGGAAGGCAGCCATCGGGCGGCGTACCGGGCGCAGGCGGCGCGCACCTGCGGGCTGCTCGCGCCATCGGCGACGATGATCTCGCGCGGCTGTCGCGGCCAGTGCCGAATCGTGGAGAGGAGACTGACCAGCGACGCGTCGTCATCCATCGTTGGAATCACGATGCTGATGTCGTACGGCGCCGTCACGGCGTGCTCACCCTTCGCACCTCCCCCTTTTGCCGCGGCTGCGCCGCGGTGCGTGTAAAGCTGCGCCGATTGTACGCATTAAGGCGGCGGCGAGAAGAGGGTTGGGCGCTTGGCGCGAGGGGTTAGGCCCGAGGCGCTTTTGGATCCAGTCGCGGAGCGCCGACAGGACCGACCAGCAGATCGAGTGGACTACGCGTGCCGGTACCACCACGCTGCAGAACGTGGGTATAGATCATCGTCGTACGAACGTCGGAGTGACCGAGCAGTTCCTGCACGGTGCGAATGTCCGCGCCCGATTCCAGAAGATGGGTGGCGAAGCAGTGACGCAAGGTATGAGGTGAGACCGGTTTCGTGATCGCGGCACGTCGAACAGCTCCGCTCACCGCGCGCTGAATGCGCTGAGGATGGAGGTGGTGCCTGATCAGACCCGG
>DASTQG010000356.1:0-9058 GCA_035761885.1 Steroidobacteraceae bacterium
TTTCTCAACGGCGCGCCGGCGGCTGCCGGAGCCCCGAAGAGATTGGGTTGCTCGCCGTCGAAGCGCAGCGGGATAGACAGGTCGTGCGGGCGGTTGGCGTCCGCGTGCCAGACGCCTTCGATGGTTTCGAGCGTGAGGCGCCTCATGCGAAGCGCGCCTCGTCCAGGCCCAGCCATTCCAGGGCGGTACCGTGCAGCAGGCGCGCGCGCGTCGCCTCGGGCAGATCCATGGCTTCGATCATCTCACCCGGCACGTCCTCGCCCAGCGGGAAGGGATAGTCACTGCCGAGCGCTATGGTCTTCTCGCCCATCAGCTTGAGCATGTAGCGCAGCAGCTCCGGATCGTGCACCAGCGAATCGACGTAGAAGCGCCCGAGATAGGCGCGCGGGTTGGTGCGGTTCGCGGTGAAGAGGTCGGGGCGCGCATGAAAGCCGTGCTCGATGCGACCGAGCGTCGCGGGGAAGGCGCCGCCGCCGTGCGCGAAGCACACGCGCAGCCGCGGCAGCTTCTCGAACACGCCGCCGAAGATCATGCAGCAGATGGAGAGCGATGTTTCCGCGGGCATGCCGACGAGCCAGGGCAGCCAGTAGCGCGACATGCGCTCGCGCCCGAGCATGTCCCAGGGATGCACGAACACGGCCGCGCCGAGGTCCTGCGCCGCCGTGAGCACTTCGACGACGCGCGGGTCGTCGAGATTGCGGCCGTTGATGTGCGAGCCGATCTCGATGCCGGCGAGCCCGATGTCCCTGACGCAGCGCTCGAGCTCCTTCACCGCGAGGTCCGGGTCCTGCATCGGCACCGTGCCGAGACCCACGAAGCGGCGCGGATGCGCGTGCACCAGGCCCGCCACGTGATCGTTGAGGAGCTTGCTCAGATCCAGCGCATCCTGCGCGCGCGCCCAGTAGCTGAACATCACCGGCACCGTGGAGATCACCTGCACGTCGACGCCGGTGCGCGCGAGGTCCTCGAAACGCTTGTCGGCATCCCAGGAGTTGGCCTGGATCTCGCGGAACAGCTTGCCCTCCTGCACCATGCGCGCGCAGCCGGGGCCCGTGTGCTCGATCTGCACCCAGCCGCCGTAGCCGTAGCGCTCCTGCAGGTTCGGCCAGTTCTCGGGAATGACGTGCGTGTGAATGTCGATCTTGAACTGGCGCGCGGGGGTTGCCATGGCGGGCGCGCGTCAGCCGAGTTTCTTCGGCGGCTGCATCACCGCGCCGCAATGCTTGCAGGTGCGATGCTCCACGCTGGCGAAGAAGCGCTCGAACACGGGCGGGAACTGCGTCTCGATGTTCTTGAGCTCGAAGTATTCGCTGTACAGCTCGCGGTGGCAGTTCTCGCAGAACCACAGCAGGCCGTCCCGCTCGCCCGGCCTTCGGCGGCGCTCGATGACCAGGCCCACGGTGTTCGCCTGGCGCTGCGGGGAATGCGGCACGTGCGGCGGCAGCAACAGGATGTCGCCCTCGCGGATCGGGATGTCGACACGCTTGCCTTCCTGCATGGTCTGCAACGTCATGTCGCCTTCGAGCTGGTAGAAGAACTCCTCGCCTGGATCGTCGTGGAAATCCTTGCGGGCGTTGGGGCCGCCGATGACCATGATGATGAACTCGGCGTCCTGGAACACCTGCTTGTTGCCGACCGGCGGCTTGAGCAGGTGGCGGTGCTCGTCGATCCAGCGGCGGAAATTGAAGGCCTGGAGGGGACGGGTCATGACTTTCACCGCGGACCGTCGGGCAGCGTTGCGATGCATTTCAGCTCGATGGCAATCGGCCCCGGAAGCCGCGCGACGCCGACGGTGGTGCGGCAGGGCTTCACGGCGCCGAAATACTCCTCATACACGCGATTGTACGTCGCCCAGTCGCGCTCCAGGTCGGTGAGAAACACCGTCACGTCGACCAGTCGGTCCCAGCTCGACCCGGCGTCCTCGAGGACCACGCGCACGTTCTCGAACACCGCGCGGCACTGCGCCTCGATGTCATGGCGCGCTACGCGCCCCGAGGCGTCCAGCTCGTTGCCGGGCACGTTCTTCTCGCCCTTGCGGCGCGGCCCCATTCCCGAGATGAACAGCAGGTTGCCCACGCGACGCGCATGCGGATAGGGACCCAGGGCTTCCGGAGCGCGGGGCGAATGGATGATCTGCGACGACATGGGCGCCCTTTTTTTAGTAACGGATGCAGACGTTGCGCGGCTCGGTGAAGAAGCGCATCGCCTCGAAACCGCCTTCGCGCCCCACGCCGGAATGCTTCACCCCGCCCATCGGCGTGCGCAGGTCCCGGAGCATCCAGGTATTCACCCAGACGAGCCCCGACTCCAGCTGCGCGGCGACGCGATGACAGCGGCCATTGTCGCGGCTCCAGAGCGAAGCTGCGAGCCCGTAGGAGGTGCCGTTGGCGATCGCGAGCGCCTGCGCTTCGCCGTCGAAGGGCAGGAGCGTCGCCACGGGGCCGAAGATCTCTTCCTGGTTGGTGCGGCAGTCGGCGCCGAGACCCTCGATCACCGTGGGCTGCACGAACCAGCCCTCGCGGCAGCGTGTACTGGTCACGCTCGCGCGTGCGCCGCCGCACAGGATCCGGCCGCCTTCCGTGCGTGCCAGTGCGATTGCGCCCATGACCTTGTCCAGGTGTGCGGCCGAGACCAGCGCCCCCTGGTCGGTGCCCGGATCCTGAGGATCGCCGACCTGCAACGCGCGCACCTTGGCCACGAAGGCGTCGCGAAAACGGTCGTAGAGGCTGCGCTCGATGAGCACGCGCGAGCCGCACAGGCAGATCTCGCCCTGGTTGGTGAACGCCGCGCGCACCGTGCCTTCGACCGCGGCGTCGAAGTCCGCATCGGCGAACACGATGCTGGGGTTCTTCCCGCCCAGCTCGAGCGAGAGTTTCTTGAACTGCGGCGCGGCGGCGGCGGCGATCGTGCGGCCCGTGACCGTACCGCCGGTGAACGAGATGGCCCGCACCAGCGGATGCGTCACGATCGCCTGGCCGACCTGGCCACCGCGCCCGTGCAGGATGTTCAGGACGCCACGCGGCAGACCGGCTTCGATGCAGCGCTGCGCCAGCAGGAACGCGGTGAGCGGGGTGATCTCGGAAGGTTTCGCGAGCACGCAGTTGCCGGCCGCGAGTGCGGGCGCGATCTTCCAGGTCAGCAGGTACAGCGGCAGGTTCCAGGGCGAAATGCCCGCCACGACGCCATGCGGCTGGCGCAGCGTGTAGTTGATCGCGCCCGATTCCATCGCATGGGCCTCGCTCGCGAACTGCGTCGCGGCGGCGGCGAAGAAGCGCAGGTTGCTCACGGCGCGCGGAATGTCGAGCGAGCGGGCGAGGCTCACGGGCTTGCCGGTGTCGCGCGACTCGGCCTGCGCGAACTCCTCCAGGTCGCGTTCGATGAGATCCGCGATCCGGTGCAGCCAGCGGGCGCGATCCGCCGCCGGTGTGTCGCGCCAGCCGGCGAACGCGGTGTTTGCGGCCTGCGCGGCCGCTTCTACATCGGCGGCATCGGATTCCGGTGCGCGCGCGAAGCGACGCCCCGTGGCGGGCTCCCACACGTCGAACCACGCATTCGCCGCCGGGGGAAGCAGCTCGCCGTCGATGTAGTTGCGTATCTCTGTCATGCGGAGGGGGTCATGCGGAGGGAGCTTGCATTGCGCGCCGGGAGGGGCTAGAGCTGGCCCGCGTATTGTAAGGCGGGGGTCTCATGCTGGAAAAGGCCGGCGGCGCGCTCGTTGCGCCGACGCTCGCGGAAATCCGCAAGGCGCGCGAACGCATCCACGGGCGGGTGCTGCGCACGCCGCTGATCAGGCTCCACGGCGAGGCGGGCCGCGAGATCTTCCTCAAGCTCGAGAACCTGCAGCCGACCGGCAGCTTCAAGATGCGCGCGGCCTGCAATGCCATGGCGGCCGCGGAACCTGGGCAGCTCGCGCGCGGAGTCTACACCGCCAGCGCGGGCAACATGGCCCAGGGCGTGGCCTGGAATGCGCGGGCGCGTGGGCTCGCAGCTCGCATCATCGTTCCGGATCACGCACCCCAGAACAAAGTGAGCGCGATCGAGGCGCTCGGCGGCACGGTGGTGAAAGTGCCGTTCGAGGCCTGGTGGGAGATCCTGGTGCGCAACGGCTCGCCCACCGAGCAGGGCTATTTCATCCACCCCGTGTGCCAGAGCGAGGTGATCGCCGGCAACGGCACCATCGGGCTGGAGCTCGCCGAGGACCTGCCCGACGTCGACACCGTCATCGTGCCCTACGGCGGCGGTGCGTTGTCGAGTGGCATCGCGATCGCGCTGCGCGAGCTGTGCCCGCGCGCCAGGGTGTACGCGAGCGAAGTCGAGACGGCCGCACCGCTGGCGCCGAGTCTCGCGGCGGGAGAACCGGTGAGCGTGAAATACCAGGCGAGCTTCGTCGACGGGATCGGAAGCGCGAGCGTGCTGCCTGCGATGTGGCCGATCGTGAGCCGGGTTCTGGCGGGGTCGCGCGTCGTGTCGCTCAGGGAAGTCGAAAATGCGGTGCGCAGGCTGTTCCTTTCGCACCGCCTGGTCGCGGAGGGCGCCGGCGCAAGCTCCCTCGCCGCGGCGCTCGAATACACGCAGCCCGGCGAACGGGTGGTGTGCGTGATCTCAGGCGGCAACATCGACATCGCGACGCTGGCGCGGATCGTGGAAGGGAGATGACCACAGAGAGCACAGAGGAAGACAAGCATGGGGTAAAGAGAAGAGGTCTTCGTCTCAAATCCCAAGACTCCTCATCTTCTCTGTGTCCTCTGCGTGCTCTGTGGTTGGCCTCTATCTAGCCCTTGTTCTGCAGCTCGCGCAGCTCGTCGGCCGCGATGCGCTCGCCCGGATCGCGGTCCATGCGCACCGTGCCTTCGTCGCCGTCGATCGTGTAGCGCACGTCGTAGCCGACGGTCTCTTCTCGATTGTCGTACACGGTCTCGCAGCGCTCCTGCACGCTCTCCACCGTGTTGCCTTCCTGAATGCGCTTCTGGACCTTGTTGCCGGCGTAGCCGCCCGCGGCGGCGCCCGCGGCCGTTGCCGCCTTACGACCATCGCCGCTACCGACCTGGCTGCCGAGCACGCCGCCGACCACGGCTCCGATCACCGTTCCGGTCACGCGCTTCTCGTCCTTCACCGGCGCCTGCTCGCGCACGAGCTCATCGCCGCACACTTCGCGCGGCGTGCTCACCGTCTTCGTGACCGGTTGCACGTGCGTCACCTGCGCGTAGTCATCGCCACCATCCAGCATCTTGTAGCCTGCGATGGCGCCGCCGGCGGTCACGATCGCCGCGCCCGCGAGAATTCCCGTCAGCAACGATCTGTCCATTGCAATTTCCTCCATCCCCTGAGTTGCTTCAGCTCAACTCCCTAAACCGCGCGCGCGGGGAATGGTTCCTTCGCAACAGTTGCAACATTTGCAACTGCATACAACCCTCAGAGTTTCATCTCGTTGAGTTCCAGGACGTTGCCGTCCGGGTCACGGCAGAAGAGATACGTGCGCCGTTCGTCGTGCTTGGGTCCTTCCGTGATCGTGATGCCCGCGGCACGCAGCGCCGCCGCCGCGCGCTCCAGGCTCGGCACGACGAAGGCGGCGTGGGTGATGCCCGGAAAGCTCCAGTCGTTGTCCTGCAGGATATTGCGCGCGTCGCTCTGCTCATTGCCGTTGGCGATGAGATGGATGCGCACGCCGTAATCGTTCGCGATCTCCACGGCCTTCGACTTCGCCTCGGGATGCTCGGCGAGCACGCGAAAGCCGAACAGGGCGTAGAAGCGCAGCGCGCGCTCCTTGTCGCTGATGCGGATACCGACGTGATCGTACGCCGCGAGTTGCAGCGCGGGATCGGGGTGGGCAACGCGGAGGGCGGTGGCCATGGCTCTCACCTTCGAAGTGAAGCGACGGCACGAGCCTACGAGCCACGCGCGCGGGCGAGCCAGCAAACTTGCTTACGCGCGCCTAAGCAACGCTGATCCGGGGCATCGATCAGTCGCCGCCCGGTTTCTGGTGTGTACGGCAGCCCACGGTCACGGGCTCGTCGGATTCGTCGAGGCGCAGGGCGCACAGCGCGCCGCCCCAGACGCAACCGGCATCGATCGCCCTGACGTTGTCCTCCAGATGCACCCCCAGCGTGGACCAGTGTCCGCACACGACCGGCACGCTCGCGCTGGCGCGCCCCGGCACCGCGAACCACGGCGTGTACGGGCTCTTCGCCTCGCGCGGAGCGCCCTTGATCTGCAGGTTCACGCGCCCGTCGGGGGTGCAGAAGCGCAGGCGAGTCATGCAGTTGACGATGAAGCGCAGGCGCTCGTACCCCGCGAGGGACTCGCTCCAGCGATCCGGCTTGTCGCCGTACATGTGCTCGTACAGCGAGGCGGCATCATCGCGCAGCGCAGCCTCGACTTCGGCCGCGAGCGTCAGCGCCTTCGCGACGTCCCATTGCGGCACGAGCCCCGCATGCACCATGGCGACGCCGAGCTCCTCGTCGTGGTGAAAGAGCGGCAGGGCCTCGAGCCAGTCGAGGAGGGTTTCACGGTCCGGGGCGCTCAGCACGTCGTCGAGCGTGTCGCCGTCTTTCAGGCGCCGGCCGCTCGATCGGGCCACGGCGAGAAGGTGCAGATCGTGATTGCCGAGCACGACGATGGCGTTCTCGCGCAGCGCACGCACGCGCCGCAGCACCTGCAAGGATCGCGGGCCGCGATTGACGAGATCGCCGACGAACCAGAGCCGGTCGCGGTCGGCATTGAAGCGCAGGCGTTCGAGAAGCTGTCCCAGCTCTTCGTCGCAGCCCTGCACGTCGCCGATGGCGTAGACAGCCATCGCAGGGCTTGGATCAGTGCAGCACGCCCGGCATCGCGAGCGTGAAGGGCGCGATGGGCGCGTCGAAATGCTGGCCGTCGTCCGCGACCATCTGGTAAGTGCCCTGCATCGCGCCGACCGGCGTCTCGATGATGGCGCCGCTCGAGTAGCGGAAGCCCTGGCCGGGCTTGAGATACGGCTGCTCACCGACCACGCCGTCGCCGCGCACTTCCTGCACCTTGCCGTTCGCGTCGGTGATGACCCAATGCCGCGTCAGCAGGCGTGCGGGCACCTTGCCCTCGTTGCGGATGGTGATCGTGTAGGAGAAAACGAAGCGGCGCTCGCGCGGATCGGACTGCTCGTCGACGAAGTTGGTCTCTACGTCCACCCGGATCCGATGGTCGGGTGCTTCGGTGCTGGCGGTGCGCGGGGTCACGGTCACGATCTTACCCGATTCGGCGCGGGCCGATTCAATGCAGGCGCACGGCCAGCACATCGCAGGGCGCGGAGTGCAGCACCGTGTCCTCGGTGAAGTTCAGCAGGATCGCCAGCCCATGGCGCTCGCGGCTGCCGAGCACGATCAGGTCCGAGCCCTGCTCCTGGGCCACGCGGATGATCTCGGCCTTGATGTTGCCCGCTTCCACGAAACACTCGCATTCTGAGAGGCCGAGCGTCGCCGCGAGTTCCTGCACGCGCTGCCGGGCTCGCTGAATCAGCTCTTCCTCGATCTGCACCGCCGGCAGCAGCGTCTCGCCCATCGGCTCGACGGGAACGTATTCGACCACGTGCAGGATCTGGATGCGCGAGCCGTAACAGGCGGCAATCGCCCTGGCGCGCTCGCCGATGAGGTTGCTGTCCTCCATGAGGTCCACGACCAGGAGGATCTTGCGGTAGCCGGCCATAGCAGTCTCCCGCTGCCTACGCGGGACTATGGTACCGGAAGCGGGATCGAACGCGCGGCTTGCAATGCGAGGTGGCCAAATTGCTCGGGCGCGAGCCGTTCCGCGCGATCGCCCGGATCGATCCCGGCGGCGCGCAGGCCAGCCTCGTCCACGAGGCCGTTCAGGGCGTTGCGCAGCGTTTTGCGCCGCTGCGCAAACGCGGCGCGCACCACCTGCTCGAATCGCCGCGGCTCACCTATGTCAAACCGGGCGCCCTGCGATGGGATCAGACGCACCACGGCGGACTCGACTTTCGGCGGGGGCCGGAACGAGCCCGCGCCGACGTGGAACAGCGATTCGACCTGCACCCACGGCGCCAGCATCACGGTGAGGCGGCCGTATGCCTTCGAGCCGGGCCGCGCGGCCATGCGTTCCACGACTTCCTTCTGCAGCATGAAATGCATGTCGCGGATGGCGGCGCGGTGCTCCAGGAGATGGAACAGGAGCGGCGTCGAAATGTTGTAGGGGAGGTTTCCGACCACGCGCAGCGGCGCTGCGGCGCCGCGCAAGGTTGTGAAATTCATGTCCAGCACGTCTGCCTCGAGCACCTCTAGCCGCTGCGGATCGAAACGCGTGCGCAGCTCGGCGGCGAGGTCGCGGTCTATCTCGATCGCCTGCAGGCGATCGATGCGCTCCAGCAGCGCGCGCGTGAGCGCGCCGCGCCCCGGACCGATCTCGACCAGCCGTTCTCCGGGCTGCGGATCGATGGCATCGAGTGTGCGCGCGATGACCGAGGAATCGTGCAGGAAGTGCTGGCCGAACCGCTTGCGCGGCGCGCCCATCAGGCGGGCGTCCGCACGAGGGCGAGTGCCTGCTCGAGCGCGGCGGCGAGACTCCCCTCGTCGGCCTGTCCGCTGCCGGCGAGCGATAGAGCCGTGCCGTGATCCACGGAAGTGCGCACGATGGGAAGGCCGAGCGTCACGTTCACCGCGGTGCCGAAGCCTGCGAACTTGAGCACCGGCAGGCCCTGGTCGTGATACATCGCGAGCACCACGTCGGCGCCGGCGAGCGAACGCGGCGTGAATGCGGTGTCGGCGGGCACCGGGCCTGTCGCATCGATGCCGCGCGTGCGCGCGGCGCGCACGGCGGGCTCGATCGTGTCGATCTCTTCGCGCCCCAGGTGGCCGCTCTCGCCGGCATGCGGGTTCAGCCCGCAGACCAGGATCCGCGGGCGCGCGAAGCCGAAGCGCGCGCGCAGGTCCGCATCGATCACATCCAGGATCCGCCCGAGCGTTTCTGTGTCGAGCGCGCCGCTCACGGCGGACAGGGGAACGTGCGTGGTGGCAAGCGCCACGCGCAGCCGATCCGCGACCAGCATCATGACGGGCAGCGCGGTCCTGGTGCG